>NZ_LJOQ01000042.1:28093-44442 GCF_001672255.1 Anabaena sp. AL09 | reverse complement strand
CGCAGGGCGGAAGTCAAAAGTCAAAAGTCAAAACTAATATACAGTAGGCTTTTTGGCGATTGAATATGGTTGCTTTATTTACGCCGTGATGAACTAGGTATGTGGTTATTACACCAATCTTGAGGTATATTTTTATTAAAATAAATTACGATTTTGTATAACAAATCACAGTTTAATAGTTAAATATAGAACTAATATCTCAGTTTAAAAAGATAACTAATCAAAAATATGGGTAAGCAATTTAACCGACGTAAGTTTCTGATTTATGGTGCAGCGGGTATTGGTAGTAGCATTTTTTTAAAAGCTTGTGCTAATAACTCACCAAATACTGCGAATAGTCCAGCAGCATCCACCAGTACATCTCCCGTAGCTGGTATAGGTGGTAAAACCATCAAGGTAGGTATTTTACATTCTCTCAGTGGCACAATGGCTATCAGTGAGAAAAGTGTTGTAGATGCGGAAAAACTAGCAATTAAGGAAATTAACGCTGCTGGGGGTGTTTTAGGTAAACAAATTGAAGCAGTTGTTGAAGATGGCGCTTCTAATTGGGATACCTTTAGAGAAAAAGCTACTAAATTGATTGACCAGGATCAAGTAGCGGTGGTTTTCGGGTGTTGGACTTCTGCTAGTCGTAAAAATGTCAAGCCAGTTTTCGAGAGCAAGGATCATATGCTCTGGTATCCTGTGCAGTATGAAGGTCAAGAATGTTCTAAAAACATTTTTTACACTGGTGCAGCCCCAAATCAACAAATTGAACCTTCTGTTGATTGGTTGTTGAAGAATAAAGGTAAAGAGTTCTTTTTAGTAGGTTCTGACTATGTTTTCCCCCGCACTGCTAATAACATTATTAAGGCTCAATTAGAGGCTTTAGGTGGGAAAACTGTTGGGGAAGATTACTTACCTTTGGGTAATACGGAAGTAACAGCTATTATTACGAAAATTAAGCAGGTTTTACCCAAGGGCGGTGTAATTTATAATACGCTAAATGGTGATAGTAATGTTGCTTTCTTCAAACAGTTGAAAGGAGCGGGATTGACACCAGATAAGTATCCTTCCATGTCTGTGAGTATTGCGGAAGAGGAAGTTAAAGCCATTGGGGTGGAGTATCTAAAAGGACATTATGCTGCTTGGAACTATTTTCAAACAGTAGACACACCTGCGAACAAGAAATTTGTGGCGGCTTTTAAGAAAGAATACGGTGAAGACAGGGTAACAAATGACCCAATGGAAGCGGCCTATATCGCCGTGTATTTATGGAAACAATCCGTAGAAAAAGCAACTACAACTGACTTGGCGAAAGTCCGGGCTGCGGCCTATGGTCAAACTATAGATGCACCTGAAGGAAAAGTGACTGTTAATGCCAATCATCACATATCAAAAATTGTGCGGATTGGTCAAGTCAGACAGGATGGCCTATTTGACATTGTTTATGCTACCCCCGCACCAGTTGAACCAGTTCCTTGGAATCAATTTGTAAAAGAGACCAAGGGATTTGCTTGTGATTGGTCAGATCCTGCAAAAGGTGGTAAATACAAGAAAGGTTAATTTGGTGGTCAGTTGTCAGCGGTTGGTGATAGAACACATTGCATCTAAATTGTGAAAATAACTAAAAATAACTAATAACTGACAACTGACTATTAGGAATAAATTGATAATTGCAGGGATAAAATGTTAACAGGTTTCTTGGAAGCTATGTTTAATGGTGTTAGTATTGGCGCTGTTTTATTAATTGCTGCGTTAGGATTAGCTATCATATTTGGCTTAATGGGTGTCATTAATATGGCTCATGGTGAGCTAATTATGTTTGGTGCTTATACAACTTTTGTGGTGCAAAATATTTGTAAGCAATTGGGTGGGGTTTGGTTTGAAGTTTATATATTTTTGGCTTTGATTATTGCTTTCGTTTTCACTGCTGGTGTGGGATTAATTCTGGAAAAAAGTGTAATTCGTTATCTCTATGGACGACCTTTAGAAACTCTGTTAGCAACCTGGGGAGTAAGTTTAATTTTTCAGCAGTTTGTCCGCAGTGTGAATTTATTATTGATCATAGCAATAGCTTTGTTTTCTGTTCTGTTTTTTGGGGGTTTATGGATTTTAAATTCTCGGAATAATTTCCAGAAAATTCGTAACTGGGTTGTGGTAGTTTTACTATTTTTGTCGCTAGGATTGACAATCACAATTTGTAATTTATTAAGTAAAACCTATCAACAAGCGGTAACTTTACCTTGGTTTGGCGCTCAAAATGTGGATGTTACAGCCCCTAGTTGGTTACAATCTGGTGTATCTTTAGCTGGTGTACAATTACCTTATGCGCGGTTATTTATTATTGTTTTAACGATTATTTGTGTGGGAGGAATTTATCTATTTTTGCAACATTCTCATTGGGGATTAAGAATTAGGGCTGTTACTCAAAATCGCAGTATGAGTGCTTGTTTGGGTATTCCCACTCAAAAAGTTGATGCGATTACTTTCGCGCTGGGTTCAGGGTTAGCTGGTGTGGCTGGATGTGCAATTAGTTTACTCGGTTCTGTTGGACCAAATACTGGACAAAATTACATTATTGACACCTTTATGGTGGTGGTTGTCGGTGGTGTGGGTAATTTAGCTGGTACGATTTTGGCGGCTTTGGGAATTGGGACAACTAATTATTTGATTGGTTCGGGAACTTTGGCTTTGTTGTTGGGTCCGGTTAAGCCTTTGGCTGATTTATTTAGTTTTTTTGCAACTACAAGTATGGCTAAGGTGATGGTTTTTGCGTTAATTATTGTGTTTTTACAGTGGAAGCCGGGCGGAATTTTTCCCCAAAAGGGTCGTCATGTTGATGTTTAAATTATGGGAAATTTAACGCAGATAAACGCAGATAAACGCGGATTTTAGAAAATGGATAAGTTAGGAATGATGAAAATTAAAAAGGGGCGAAGTTTAATATTAGTTGAAGTTGGGGCAGTTTGTGCGATCGCTTTAATTTTGATTTTGATGATGCCGGTTTTACTTTCAGATTTTCGTCTGAATTTATTGGGACGATTTTTGTCTCTGGCTATTGTGGCTTTAGGAATTGATTTAATTTGGGGTTACGCTGGTTTATTGAGTTTGGGACATGGGATTTTCTTCGGTTTGGGTGGATATGCGATCGCTATGTACCTAAAATTGCAAGTTCCCACGGGGGAGTTACCGGATTTTATGGCGCTTTATGGTGTTATGGAACTTCCTGGATTTTGGCAGCCTTTTTCTTCTTTTCCCCTGTCTGTGGCTGCTGTGGTGATGATTCCGGGTTTGTTAGCAGGATTACTCGGATATTTAGTATTTCGTAATCGCATTAAGGGGGTTTATTTTTCGATTTTGACTCAAGCTGCAATTATTGTATTTTTCAATTTTTTTAATGGACAACAACAATTTTTTAATGGCACAAATGGATTGATAGATTTTACCACTTTTCCGCCTTTATCTTGGGGAGTTAATGGCAGTGGTGCTATAGTTAGTGATAACAAAACTCAATTTGTTTTTTATGTCTTGACGGTGGTATTTTTGGCGGCTACTTATGGGATTTGTCGCTGGTTAACTAGTGGACGTTTTGGCCGATTATTAATAGCTATTCGTGATGATGAAAGTCGGGTGAGATTTTCTGGCTATGACCCCACAGATTTTAAAGTATTAGTATTTGCAGTTTCGGGAGTAATTGCTGGTATAGCTGGGGCATTTTACACCGTTCAAAGTGGTTCTGTATCCCCTAGATCCATGGATATTGGCTTTTCTATTGAAATGGTGATTTGGGTGGCTGTGGGGGGAAGAGGGACGTTAATCGGGGCAGTTATTGGGACTTTATTAGTTAATTATGCCCGGACTTTTTTAAGTGAACAATTCGCGGAAATATGGCTATTTTTTCAGGGTATACTATTATTAATCATCGTCATTTTGCTTCCTGACGGCATCATGGGATGGTTAAATAAACAAAATATCCCTTTTGGGAAACGTCAGCAATTAAAACCTTCTGATACCTATCCTAGTTTAGAAGAAGATATGGAGGTGAAACATGAACGCCAAAATCTTGGAAACTGAAAATGTCACCGTTAGTTTTGACGGTTTTAAAGCATTAAACCAATTAAATTTTAGTATGAATGTTGGTGAATTGCGCGTAGTAATTGGTCCAAATGGGGCTGGAAAAACTACTTTTTTGGATGTAATTACAGGTAAGGTGCAACCAACCATAGGAAGAGTCCTATTTAAGGGTAAAAATTTACGTTCTTTAGCTGAACATCAAATTGCACGGTTGGGAATTGGCCGCAAATTTCAAACTCCACGCATATATCTTAATTTAACACCTTTTGAGAATTTAGAAATCACTAGTAATCGTCAGAAAAATGTCTTTTCTACCTTGTTTCGTTCTATCAATTCTGCGGAAAAAAATAGTCTGAAAGGCTTATTAGAAACGATTGGTTTAACTGCAAAAGCAAATATTCCAGCGGCTTTATTATCCCACGGAGAAAAGCAACGTTTGGAGATTGGAATGTTAGTAGCGCAATCTCCTGATTTATTACTTGTTGATGAACCAGTGGCTGGTTTAACAGATGAAGAAACCTATAATATCGGTAATTTATTAGCAACATTAGCGGAAAGTCATTCAATTTTGGTGATTGAACATGATATGGAATTTGTGCGACAAATTGCTAAGAAGGTGACAGTATTACATGAGGGTTCAGTATTGTGTGAAGGTGATTTTGAGGAAGTCAGAAATGACCCCCGCGTTATTGAAGTATATTTGGGAAAACAGGAAGAGAATCATACCCCCCTTAATCCCCTTTTGTAAAGGTATCACTAACTTCAAAAATAGTTACATTTTAGCGATAAAATAACCCTAAGTTTAGTCCATTTAAGTGGTATAATAGCATTTAGTGATTGGTGCTTTGAGAACTACTTTTAGTTTCTAGCTTCCAAATTAGAGTTGCTAAGAGTTATTCTTAATGGCTCCAATTATTCGTAAAAAATCAGGTGTGAAGAAAAATGCAAAAGCTCTTAACATATTTACTTGCTAGTTCGACTTTTATCAGTGCTATACTATGGACAAGTTCTGGAGTTTTGGCTGAAGAAATACCAGCAAATAATCAACTCCAGACTGACACTAATTCTGAACAATTAAATATAAATAATCAACAAAAGGTAATATCTCAAGTTACCTCCGTGTCTCAGTTATCTGATATCCAACCTAATGATTGGGCATTTCAGGCATTACAATCATTAGTAGAACGCTATGGATGTGTTGCAGGTTATCCTAACGGGACTTTTCGGGGTAATCGGGCGTTGTCACGATACGAATTTGCGGCTGGTTTGAATGCTTGTTTAGATCGAGTCAATGAATTAATTGCTACTGCTACCGCTGATTTAACGACAAAACAAGATTTAGCAACAATCCAAAAGTTGCAAAATGACTTTTCCGCAGAACTAGCAACCTTAAAAGGGCGTGTAGACACTGTAGAAGCCAAAACTGCTGATTTAGAAGCCAATCAATTTTCAACTACCACAAAACTGCAAGGACAGGTTGTTGCGGTTGTTAGTGGTGTTGTTTCTGGTGATAAAGTTGGCACTAATAACATTACTAGCAAGAATACTACATTAGGCGCTAGAACTAGATTGGAGCTTGTTACCAGTTTTACTGGAAAAGACACATTGTTTACCAGGCTAGAAAGCAACAATATTAACAATTTTGGTAATACTACAGAAGGTAAATTTACAGAAGGTAAATTGTCCTTTGCCAGTGGCACACCTAATAACAATGTTTCCATAGGTGCGCTTTCCTATGGATTCCCCCTTGGTAAAAACACTTATGCCAACATCATAGCCAATGATGGTATAATTCTCGACCTTGACAGCACATTGAATCTATTTGATGGGAATGGTGGGTCCGGTGCTGTATCCGCATTTGCAACCAGAAACCCCATCTATGCCCAATTGGGTGGCGCAGGACTAGGTGTAAAACAAAAATTCGGTAAAAATTTAACTCTCAGTTTAGGTTACTTAGCTAGTGGATCCAATAATAACCCTGCTAGTGGACCCAATAACCCTACTCCCGGAAATGGGTTGTTTGATGGTCCCTACGGCGGTTTAGCACAATTAACAGTCAAACCAAGCGATCGCATTTCCCTTGGTTTAACTTACATCAATTCCTATAACAAGTCACTGGCTACAGGTAGTAATAACGCCACATTTACCAATCTTGCCCCTGGTACAAACTTTTCCAGTAATTCCTACGGTGTGGAAGCATCTTTAGGTATTACGAAGAAACTTATTTTAGGTGGTTGGGCTGGATATACCAATAGTCAAGTTTTGACTGGTACCAAAGGAAAAGCGGAAATTTGGAACTATGCTGTTACTTTAGGTTTACCAGATTTGGGTAAAAAAGGTAACTTAGCTGGTATTGTATTTGGTATGGAACCAAAGGTCACGAATTCTAGTGTTACTGGAGTTACGAAAGACCCAAATACCTCCTATCACGTTGAGGGATTTTATCAATACAAGGTCAGCGATAATATCACCATTACCCCCGCTGTAATTTGGCTAACAGCCCCAAATCACGATGATCGCAGTAGCAATTTAGTAATTGGTGCTTTGAGAACTACTTTCAGTTTCTAATCATAGCAATTAGAGAACTCCACAAAAAAGATAATCCAATCTTGTGGGATGGGCATCTTGCCCGTCCTTGTATTATTAGTGTACACACAAGTTTCTTGACAAGGGGAGGGTGAGGGTGGGGTAAAATTGGGGAAAATTAAAATAGTTAATCAGGTTAATTTTATAATGCTAAAAATTTCTAATCTTAACGTTCATTATGGTGAAAGTCATATTCTCAGAAATGTAGATTTGACTGTATTACCAGGACAGATGGTATGTTTAATTGGACGCAATGGGGTGGGAAAAACAACCATGCTAAAAACAATTATTGGCTTACTCAAACCCAGCAGCGGAATTATTAATTTTGCAGGGGAGATAATTAACGGTAAACAAACTTATGAAAGAGCGAAAATGGGGATTGGTTATGTGAGTCAGGGAAGGGAAATTATCCCGCGATTAACAGTTAAAGAAAATCTGCTTTTGGGATTAGAAGCTAGACAAAAACCAGTCAAAAAACCAGAAATTCCCCCAGAAATTTTTAGCCTATTTCCAGTTTTAAAAACTATGCTTTCTCGTATGGGTGGAGATCTAAGTGGTGGACAACAGCAACAATTAGCGATCGCTCGTGCTTTAATGGGAAAACCACAACTACTCGTATTAGATGAACCGACGGAAGGTATTCAACCCTCAATCATTTTGGAAATTGAAGCCGCAGTCCGTCAGATTATTGAAACTACAGGGATTTCCGTCTTATTGGTAGAACAGCACTTGCATTTTGTCCGTCAGGCAGATTACTATTATGCTATGCAAAAAGGGGGGATTGTTGCTTCTGGTCTAACTCAGGAACTTAGTCAAGATGTGATTCAAAAGTTTTTGACGGTTTAATGATAAATAAAGCCAGGGAATAAATTCCCTGTCTCATAGCAAAATTCGGTTTTAACCGAATATTTTGGATTAACTTCTCAAATTCACACCAAATTTTTCTACTAAGGCTGTTCTTACTTGATTATGAACTGGTTCAATTTCATTTTCAGTAAGAGTGCGATCGCTGGCACGATATACTAACCGAAAAGCTAAACTGCGTTGTCCTGTGGGGACGTGTTCACCACGATATTCATCAAACAATTCCACCGAGTTTAATAACCCTTTCCCAGCTTTATTAATGACCTTTTCAATTTCGGAAACTGTCACTTTCACAGAAGCAAAAAATGCCAAATCTCTGTCACTAGCTGGATAGGTAGAATAGGAACTGAATTTGGGAACTAGCAAATCATCATGATCCCAAGCATCCAACAGAGCATCTAAATCCAATTGAAACACATAAACGGCTTCTGGTAGATCTTTCTCTCGACGTAATTGGGGGTGAACTTGTCCGAATGTTCCCAGTCTATTACCCTTTACCCACAATGAAGCTGTGCGTCCAGGATGTAAACGAGAATCTCGATTTTCAGGTTGAAATTCTACAGTTAATTTTAGTTGTTTAAAGACACTTTCTAAAATACCTTTGGCTTCAAACCAAGTAATCGCTTCTTCCTTACCACCTCTTGACCATTTACCGGAAGTTATATCACCACCGATAATTCCACCCAGCATTTCCGCTTCTTGTAAACCGATTTCTTCACGCCAGAAAACGCGCCCGATTTCAAAACCATTTAAAGCCCCATTTCCCTGCTCTAAATTGTATTGGAAAGCGGAAATTAAACCGGAAATTAAATCAGTCCGTAAAGCTGAATATTCCGCAAACAAAGGATTACTTAAAACGATTTGATTGTCTTCACCCGGTTTCACCAAAGAATAATGAATTAATTCTGTCAAACCTTCAGCGCGTAAATAACCGCGTAACCTACGAATTAATTCTTGTTCTAAAGATAGATAACCAGCTTCGGATTTTTCTGGTAAAGTATCACAGAATTTATCATAACCATATAACCGGGCAATTTCTTCAATTAAATCAATTTCCCGTTCTAAGTCGCGGTAACGATAGGGAGGTACGGTAACTGTCCAATTCCGGTCATCAATTTTGACTAATTCACACCCTAAAGCTGTGAGAATTTTTTCTACATCTTCTGGTTGTAATTCTCCTGTTTCTTGTCCTAATTCAATCGGACCTAACACTTCATTAACTTTATCTAAACGCAGGTTAATAGAATGTGACCAAGTAGAAGCATCTGGACGATAATCGGAAATTTCTTGTTGAACAATCACACCCGCAGCTAATTCACTAATTAAGGATAAAGCCCGGTGACAAGCTATTTCTAATTCTGCTCGATTTACACCCCTTTCGTATCTACCAGAAGCCTCACTTCTTAACCCCGCACTGCGAGAAGAACGCCGAATAGCCACAGAATCAAATAACGCAGCTTCTAAAACTAAACTTTGTGTACCTTCATGAACTTCTGTTTCTGCACCACCCATAACACCTGCTAAAGCCACGGCTTTGTTATTAGCAGTAATTAATAAATTTTGGGTTGATAAAGTGCGGTTATTTCCATCTAAGGTTGTTAAAGTTTCTCCAACTTCCGCAAAACGGACACCAATAATTAAATTTTCTCCCCCACCTACAGATTGTAAACGCTCTTTATCGAAAGCGTGGAGAGGTTGTCCTCTTTCTAATAAAACGTAGTTTGTGATATCAACTACATTATTAATTGGTCTGACTCCCGCAGCCCGTAAACGTTGTTGTAACCATTCAGGAGAAGCAGCAATTTTGATGTTTTCAACAACAGTACCAATATAAGCAGGACAAGCTTGGGTTTCGGAAATTTTTAAAGTGATGCTTTTCGCAGTCTTGGTATTTTCTACTTCTGCAACTGGGGGAATTGATAGTTTTCCGTCAGTTAAAGCTGCTACTTCCCGTGCAATACCCACCATAGATAAAGCGTCAGCCCGGTTAGCAGTAGCGGTGACATCTAAAATCACATCTTCCAAACCCAACAGGGGACGCACGTCACTACCCACCACCATATTTTCCGCTGGGAAGATATGAATACCGTCAATATCAGTGGGTAAACCGAGTTCTTTTAAAGAGCATATCATCCCATTGGAGGGAACACCGCGCAGTTTTGCGGGTTTGATTTTTAAATCAATGTTGGGTAAATAAGTTCCTGTGGTGGCGACGGGGACATAGATATCTGCGCGGACGTTCCCAGCACCGCAAACGATATTTACAGTCTCAGCAGCCCCAATATCTACGGTACAAACGCTCAATTTATCGGCGTTGGGGTGTGGTTGACGTTCCAGCACTTTCCCCACAACTACGCCATTAGCCCAAGTGCGACGATCTTCTATATCTTCTACTTCAAACCCTGCCATTGTCAAGGTTTCCGCCAGTTCTTCGGGAGTGAGTTTGATTTCTACGAGTTCTTTTAACCAGTTTAGAGAAATACGCATGGAGTCTGTTTGGATTTATCTTTTACTCTAATTTTATATATTAAGTGAAAATTATTAGATATTTTAAGAAAATTACATAACCGTTTTTTTTGTGGAGACGTTCCCTGAAATGTCAAGACATTCTTTTTTACCAGATACCAATTATAATTAATGCAGTATAGGAATCTATCCCTATTGGAGATATCCACTATGGTACAGCAATTAGCACCAGCAAGCGCACCAGAAATCATCTATCCTGACAGCGACGGTCAACCAATGGCAGATAATACGAAACAATATCAATGGATTGTTAAAATTAAAGAAAATTTAGAAATATTATTTGCATCACGAGATGATGTATTTATTGCAGGTGATTTACTTTGGTATCCTATCGAGGGAAGTGTCAAAACTTGTCAAGCACCTGATGTTATGGTGGTGTTTGGTAGACCAAAAGTAGATAGAGGTTCTTATCAACAATGGAAAGAAAATAATATTCCTCCTCAAGTGGTTTTTGAAATTTTATCACCGGGAAATCGTACTCCCAAAATGATTAATAAATCGCTTTTTTATCAACGTTATGGTGTGGAAGAATATTATATTTATGATCCTGATACTGTAGAATTATCTGGATTTATACTTGTGGAAGATGCTTTTACAGTTGTCGAAGATATTAATGGTTGGGTAAGTCCAAGATTGGGAATACGTTTTCAAATTACACCTGATAATTTAGAAATTTATTATCCTGACGGAAGAAAGTTTCTCACATCTTTGGAACTTAATCAACGTGTTGAACAAGAATATCAACGTGCTGAACAAGAACGTCATGAGAAAGAAGTAGCTATACAGCAGTATCAGGAATTATTAGCCAAATTACAAGCAAAAGGAATTGATTTAGAAACTTTGTAATCATGTAGGGTGCGTTAGCGCAGCGTAACGCACCGTTTTTAACTAAGTGTATATTTATAGTGTGTCAGAAAAAATGTGAATAAATTACTTAAACATATATAATATAATATGGTGCGTTACGGCTAAAGCCTAACACACCTTACTATTTATAGGGAGAATTATGACAGATACAAAAAATCCAAATAAACCATTATTTTCTCAACATTATTTAAAATATCGTCTGCAAGAATGTCCAGAATGGCATTTAGATATTAAACTAGATTTTGAGCAATTAAAAAATCTTTATTTATCAAAAAAAGCGATTTTACCTACTCTCAATGAAGCGCAAACTGAAGATGTGTTTATTAAACCAGTATTAGATATTTTAGGATTTTCTAATATTCCTCAAGTCGTGACTCGTGGTAAAGGTAGAGCCGAACGTCCTGATTATGCGTTGTTTGCAAATGAAAATGAAAGGGATATAGCTTACTCTTTTCAAAATAATGAAACTGCTTTTTATGGGAGAGTATTGGTAATAGCAGAAGCTAAATATTGGGAAAGACCATTAAGTAAAGTTTCTGCTAATGATAAAAGAGATATTTTCAAGAATGAAAATCCATCTTTTCAAATTTCTAGTTATTTGACTGGTACGGGAGTTGATTGGGGAATTTTAACCAATGGGAGAGAATGGCGTTTATATTATCGTCAAGCATCTTCTACCGCAACGGAATTTTATCCAGTTGATTTGGTAGAATTATTGGTTCTACCGTTCCCCTTATGATCAAACATCCTTTTAATATATCCAAAACCATTGGTGTACATGGGTTTAATTTTTGAAAATATTAAAACCTCAAATCCAATCGGTGTAGGGGTTTCAGGGATATTTTACCGAAAATATCATAAAGGGAGCGGTAGAGCCGAATTATTAGAAACTGAAGATTTGGAAAAGTTCAAATATTTCTGGTTGTTTTTTAGAAGTGCTGCTTTTGAAAAAGATAGTTACAATAAAAACTTTTTGGAAAGAGTCAGAGAAGGAAGTACAACTTATGCGACTCAAGTAGGAAATGAATTAAAAACATTGGTATTTGAGCAAATATTTCCTGACTTAGCAGGGGGTTTTGTTGCAGACGCTATCAGACGGGGAAAAACTGGAGAACCAAAACAGATTTATGCAGCCACTTTATCATTTTTATATAAGTTGTTATTTTTATTATATGCCGAAGCTAGAAATCTATTACCAATTACTACCGCTTACCGTGATTATAGTTTGATTAAAATTACCCAAGAAATAGCCGAAAGTATTGATAAACAAAGAACATTAAGCCAAACTTCGACAAAGATTTATAAGAGTTTATTAGGTTTATTTGAAATAGTAGATAGAGGTGATTCAGCTTTAGAAGTACCTCGTTATAATGGGGGTTTATTCCATTTTGATTTTCATGAAGCTGAGGATATCAAAGATTATCCAGATAATTATTTTTTGTATGAACATCAATTATCTGATGCTGTCTTATTTCCCGCTTTGGATAAATTAGCACGATTTGAAAAACTTCCCATTGACTACAGCTTTTTAGGTGTGCGACAATTGGGTTCAATTTATGAAGGTTTATTAGAATATCGCGTAGTGATTGCAGATGGAAATAATGGAAAAGTCCATTTAGAAAATGATAAGGGTGAACGCAAAGCGACGGGTTCTTATTACACACCTGATTACATTGTTAAATACATTGTTAGTCATACTCTCAAACCGATTTTAGAGGAGAGAAAACAAAAATTTGCGGATTTGATGACGCAAATTAGCCAATTACATGAAAAAATGGCAGATGGTAGATTAGGAATACAAAGCCGCAATGGTTTACAAAAAAATTTACAACGGTTAGAAAGAAAGGCACAAAATACTCTACTTGATATTAAAATTTGTGATCCTGCTATGGGAAGTGGACATTTTTTAGTAGAAGCTGTTGATTATTTTACTGATGAATTAATCACTATTTTAAATGAATATCCCGAACATAACCCGGTTTTGGATATGTTGGAAATAACCCGCAATAGTATTTTAGCAAATTTGCAAGAACAGGGAATTACTATTGATGTCAATAGGTTAGAAGATACTCAACTTTTGCAACGGGTGGTCATGAAACGCTGTATTTATGGTGTGGATTTGAACCCAATGGCGGTAGAATTAGCAAAGGTGAGTTTATGGTTACATTCTTTTACTATTGGCGCTCCTTTGAGTTTTTTAGATCATCATTTACGCTGTGGTAACTCGCTGATTGGGACGACTGCGCGAGAAGCAGAAGCGAAAATGCAAAAGGAAGAAAGTGGACAGTTAAGTTTATTAACTGGTCCGTTTGTGGGGCTGTTACTTGCTGCGGAAATTATGCGCGGTGTGAGTACGTTAAGTGATGCAACTTTTGCGGAAGTGGAAACTAGCGAAAGGTTATTTAAGGAGTTTGATAAAGCTGCAAAACCTTATAAACGGTTATTAGATATTTATGTTTCTAAATATTTTGGTTTGAAACGTGCTGATCATTTTTTACGGGTTTACGGTACAAATGCGATTAATGCTAATTCTGAAAATATGAATGCTGCTGATATTGCAGTTTATGAAGACGCGAGAAAGTTATTTGAAGAAAAACGGTTTTTTCATTGGGATTTGGAATTTCCAGAGGTTTTTATTGATTTAGAAAATGCAAGTTGGAAAGAAAATCCTGGTTTTGATGTTGTTATCGGTAATCCACCTTATGGTTTAGTTGAATCATTAACATGGTTATCTAATTTGTATAATGATTGCTTTGTTTATTTCTGGAGTTTTGGATTAAAGAATACTTGCAAAGATGGTTATATCTCTTTTATCATTCCTGCTGCTATGTTAACTGGTATTAATTATATGACTTTACGCAGCAATATGATAAATTTTTCCTGTATAAAGGAGATTATTGTATTACCTTATAATACTTTTTTAGATGCTTATATTGACACTTGTATTATTATTTTGCAGGTGGATAATCCCCAAAAAGATTATGATGTTGATACAAAGAAAATGGGTAAAAAAGATAAAATACAGATATTAGATCATGCAAATTATGACAAAATTAATATACAAACGTGGAAAGAAGATGCAAATTTTAAGTTTATTCTGAGTATGGAGTTAATCAAAATACAAAGAATTAAAAAAGATGCAAATTTTATTAATCTCGGTTCATTCACAAGAATTGAACGAGGAGTCCAATTATATGATTTTAAAAAACATACAAAAGATCAAATTAAAAGTGATTTTTTGAGAGAGAATGAACTTACAAAATTTGATAGTAAGGATAATTATTATCCTGAGTTACTGGGAAAAGAATTATCTCGCTATCGTCTCGAATCAGAAAAGAAAAGTTATATTAAATATTGTGATGATTTAGCTAGTAAACGTGATCAAATATTTTTTACTTCTCCGAGGATTGTACTTAGAAGACTGTTATCAAGACGAGGTGAACTGATGTCTTGTTATTGCACAGATATATTAATCACAACAGATAGTATTCTGAATATTTTAGTTTTGGATGTTAACATTAATCCTAAATTTATCACTGCACTGATTAATTCTAAATTGTTGTCTTGGTTTTATACTAACTCTTCTACTATATCTGTAAAAGATGATTTTCCCCAGGTAACATACGAAGAACTTAAAAGTTTACCAGTTCCTAAAATCTCCTTTACAACTCCCCCAGAAAAACGCCAAGAATATCTAGAAAATACAATCAACCTTTACCAACAATATCAAATCAATCATAACCCAGATATCCTATTTACCCAAATTGATCACCACCTCAACCAACAACCATCAGAAGCGGATGTAATTCATGATTTCCTCGCATATTTAGCCGAACAAATGATAGAATTAAATAAACAAAAACAAACAGAAACCAAAGGCTTTATCACATGGTTAGAAAGATTAATCGGTACTGAAATTGATAATCTTACCAATAAATCAAAAATTCAAAATTATTTAGGTGATTATTATAAACAAAATCAAGGAGATAACCATTTAACCTTTGATGAATTAATTGGTATCCTCAAGAAAAATCAGAAAAAACTGAAAATAGATCCCACCGCGAGAAAAGAACAGGAGACATTAGCAAAAGAATATAAATCAAGTTTAAATACACTCTTACCAATCAAAAAACAACTTAAACAATGTGATTGGTTAATTGATGAAATTGTTTATCGGTTATATGGTTTAACTGAAGAAGAAAAAGCGATAATTCAAGGATAAAAATATCCCCGACTTCTGTTTTCATTTTGTAAATAAATGATAGATTTTTCTTAGAAGTCGGGGATCTGGATTATAATAAAAATAGAATTGGTAATATCAATCATGCTAAAATACAGCCAATTAAATTATTTACCCTCATCTAAGGAATTACCCGACTCTGACGACACACCAGTGGATAACGAATTACAAGATTTAATTCCCGGTTTATTAAAAGCCATGTTAGCCTTAATCTGGTCACAAAGATGGGATTGGTTTTTTGGCGTAGACATGGGAATATATTATGATCCAGATAAACCTGCAATTGTCCCAGATGGATTTTTAAGTATTGGTATTCCCAGATTAATTGATGAAGATTTACGCCGCAGTTATGTATTATGGGAAGAACAAAAATTACCGATTTTAGTGTTAGAAATAGTGTCTCATACCTATAGGGGAGAATATAGCACTAAGAAAGATTTTTATGCTCAAGAATTGGAGATATTATATTATGTAGTTTATAATTCTCAGCGTAAAAGAAAACAACGTTTAGAGGTTTACAAATTAGTCAATGGAGAATATAAATTACTGTCAGGAAACCCTGTTTTTCTACCAGAGATAGGGTTAGGAATAGGAATGGAAAAAGCAACATATCAAGGAATAACTAGGGAATGGTTATATTGGTTTGATGAAAATGGAAAACGATTTTTAACACCAGAAGAAAGGATGCAACAAAGTGAGGAAAAACATTTAGAATCTGAAAGAAAATGGTTAGAATCTGAGAAAAAAGCTAATAAATTAGCAGAGATGTTAAAAAAATTAGGAGTTGATCCTGAAAATTTATAGCGTGTGAATTAAATCTGCAAAACCGTAAATACTAATTCCTAATAACAGTAATGCGGTAAATTGGGTAAGGCGTTGTTGAGTTAAAACTGTCTGGTTGTTTCCGGTGGGAGACATTGCTTCCCGGACTAATATAGAAGTTGATGCTCCCACAACAAAACTTAAACCTAGTATGATGTAGGGTTTATCTGGGACAATGGTGGAGACTGTCAGCAGAGCGATCGCTAATGTTAACATTAATAACTCCACAAATCGGGGTGGATGATGTTGAATCAATAAAATCAAGCTGTTTAACCAAAAATTCCAAGTTCTCATAATTTGTCAGTTGTCAGTTGTCAGTAGGGGCGAAGCATTTGGAAGATAAATTATCGATCATTGCCAAAAATAGTTCTCCAAATGCTTCGCCCGT
>NZ_LJOQ01000042.1:0-28016 GCF_001672255.1 Anabaena sp. AL09 | reverse complement strand
AGTTGTCAGTAGGGGCGAAGCATTTGGAAGATAAATTATCGGTCATTGCCAAAAATAGTTCTCCAAATGCTTCGCCCGTACAGTTGTCAGTGGTTAGTAGACAGTTTACTTTCCACTGACATCTATATTAATTAACTAACGAGCGCCAGCTTTTACCCCTGCACCATTTTTCTGGGTTGAATCTTCTGGAAGTTCCACACCAAAAACCCGACAAAAGACCTTTTCCACTTTATAGCCAGTATCAATAGATTCTAAAGGATCTTTCCGCAAACGGTGACGCAGACATAAAGTAATTACCCGACGGATATCGTCAATTGTAACTTCTGTCCGACCTTCAAAAGCGGTTAAGGCTTTCGCAGCGCGGTTTGTCACGATGTCACCCCGCAACCCGTCCACATCTAATTCTGAACAAACTTCGGAAATTTTCACCCGGAAGTCATAGTCTAAATTAACTTGTGGTAATAAGTTTTGGGCATTGACAATTTTCTCTTGTAATGCTACTTGTGGTGCTTGGTGTTTTTCTAAATACACAGGCGGATTTTGGTCAAATTCACCCCGTTCCTCCACAATTTGCACCCGCAAAGCTGGTTCTTTCACAGTGCGGATTTCCGCGTGCATTCCAAAACGGTCGAGAAGTTGAGGACGTAATTCCCCTTCTTCAGGGTTTCCTGAACCAACGAGAACAAACTTCGCAGGGTGACGGATAGAAATTCCTTCCCGTTCCACGGTATTCCAGCCACTAGCAGCGGAATCGAGGAGTACGTCTACCAAGTGGTCATCTAACAAGTTGACCTCATCAACGTAGAGAATACCCCGGTTGGCTTTGGCTAGGAGTCCCGGTTCAAAGGCTTTGACACCCTCAGATAAGGCTTTTTCAATGTCAATTGTCCCACAAACCCGGTCTTCCGTAGCGCCCAATGGTAAATCTACCATTTGCACCTTTTTGTGAGTGATGGGAATTTCTAACCCCTGTGCTACCTGTTGACGGACTTCATCACTCATCAAGTCCGTGTCGCTGGGGTCACTGTTGAAGGGGTCATTGGCGACAACAGGGATTTCTGGTAAAAGGTCCGCCAAGGCGCGGATAGTTGTAGATTTTCCGGTGCCGCGATCGCCCATAATCATTACACCACCAATTTTGGGGTCAATGACATTTAGCAGCAGTGCCAGTTTCATTTCTTCTTGACCGACGATGGCTGTAAATGGGAAGACCGCACGACGCGCACTCGCACTAGCTTGAGCAGTTGAAGTCACTAAATTACCTTAACAATATTTTTTATGACAATTCTTTATTTTGACACATTTTGCGAATGTGGGTCAGTTGTCAGTTAAAAACTGAAGGCTATAAGTTTTTTAAATCAGACTTTTACAAAAAAAGCACAAGACTATGTTTATTGAGAATAAGTCTGCTTCATTCTCAAGATTATTGAGAATGCTTGCAATAAGATAACCATTTTACTAGGTTCTTGACCTCTTGACTTTTTGTGCTATTATCAAGGTGTATGATCTGGCTGTTATCATATCTAGATTTTAGAATACAGAAATTGTCAGCATTAGGATAACCAGGATTTAAGAATTGACAGGATGTGAGTAAAATAAAATCCTGTTCATCGTTTGATCTTGTAAATCCTGATTCTCATAAAATTATTAAAATTATCGGAAAAATAACTGAAATTACTGAGAAACAAGTATTATTGTCAGTAGGGATATTCCTCAACTATCAGGACAATTATACTACTAGCAAAATGGATATTAAGGATTTTTATAAAGCCACTAACCCCGCACGCACCCTTGTTGCGCGAAATGTGGAAGATCAAAAATGTTATATTGACTTTTCTAAAGTGCGTGGTGAGGATATCATCAGCACTATTAAAGATAGTATTACAGAGTGGAATCAAGATGAGCCTACCTGTAACCTATTTACTGGACATATTGGTTGCGGTAAATCTACAGAATTATTACGATTACAGGTAGAATTAGAAGCAGCAGATTTTCATGTTGTTTATTTTGAATCTAGCGAAGATTTAGAAATCACAGATATAGATATTGCTGATGTGTTTTTGGCTATTGCTAGTCGCATTAGTAAAAGTCTTGAGAAAATTGTTCTCGAAGAACCGAAAAAATTTCAGGAATTACTTCAAGGTGCATGGAACATATTAAACTCTGAAGTTACAGGTGTTAAAGGTAAATTTGCTGGTCATGATATTGGTTATACTGTTGACGGACAAAAGTTGTCTCTGTCTTTGGGTATTGGGGAAATCACCACAAAAATGAAAAGTGATTCCACATTAAGAACCAAAGTAAATCAATATTTAGGACCACAGAAAACCAACTTACTACAAGCAATTAATCAAGAACTTTTAGAACCTGCTATTTCTAAACTCAAACAACAGGGTAAAAATGGTTTAGTGGTCATAGTTGATAACCTAGACCGTATAGATAATACCATTAAACCCTGGGGTCGGACACAACAAGAATATCTATTTGTTGACCAAGGAGAATATCTCACCAAACTGAATTGTCATGTTATTTATACCATGCCCCTGGCTTTGAAATTTTCCAATGAATATGGCACACTAACCCAACGATTTCCAGAAGAACCAAAAATATTACCAATGGTTCCCGTCAAGTCTTCAGATGGTAAAGTCCATGAACAGGGATTAGCACTAATGCAACAGATGATTTTAGCTAGAGCATTTCCTAATTTAGCACCAGAAGACCGCTTAAATAAAATTACTGAAATTTTTGATGCTCCAGCAAGTCTAGACCGCTTGTGTCAGGTTAGCGGTGGTCATGTGCGCGATATTTTGCGGTTATTAAACCCCTGGATTATGAAAGATAAAAAATTTCCTCTCCAGAGTCATACCTTAGAGCAGATTATTCGTGAACGACGGAATGAAATGTCTTTAACTATTTCTGACGAAGAATGGGAATTATTACGTCGTGTTAAAAAAACTAAGCACGTTAGTGATGATCAAGGATATCAGAAATTAATTCGCAGTAGATTTGTATTTGAATATCGAGATCAGGGTGAATTATGGTTTGATGTCAATCCGATTTTAGCAGAATCAGAAAAGTTGTCTGAATCAGGATATCCAAGATTTAAGGATTAACAGGATTTAGATCCCCGACTTCTGAGATCAATTTATAATTTATGGACACAATAAATCAAAGAAGTCGGGGATCTTATCATCTCACCTGAATTATTGCCTTCGATCAATGTTATTATTTATCGAGGTTAAAGTTCAGAAGTCGGGGATCTTGTTTATCACAAATTAATACTATGAACAACTCACAACAACTAGAAGATTTAGCATGGTCTATAGAAGCATCCCAAGGAGAATTTAAGCTGATTTTAGCTAAATGCAATTATCTCAACTTACAAAATCAACTCATTCAAGAATTACAGAAAGTATGTGAGATTGAAATTCAGATTTTACGACTTCAAGCATCAGAAAGAACATTATATAATGCGATTCAAGAAGAATTTAATCAGGAAATTGCAGCATTAATGATTGTCGGTTGGGAATCATTACCGAATTTATCAAAGATGTTCAGTTCAGCTAATCAAGTCAGGGAAGAATTTAGAAATAATTGTCCATATCCCCTAGTGCTATGGATTAATAATCAAATATATCAACAAATCATGGAATCTGCACCTGATTTAGAAAGTTGGGGAATTACTATCAATTTTTCTCTTCCTTTCGATGAATTAATTAATTTACTCAAATCAATAATAGATAAAGTATTAAATGATGATTTGAATGTAAATCTACAAGAACTTGAATTAGCATTACAAGACTTACAAAAATATGGACAAGATTTAGAACCGGAATTTGAAGCTAATTGTAATTTTTTAAAAGGATTTATTGCATATAATAAAAAGCGATTAGATACAGCTATTAGTTATTATCAACAAAGTTGGGATTTTTGGCAAAAAACTGAGAATTTAGAAATTCAAGGGAAAATACTTTATAATCTGACAATTTGCAATTATGAAAAATTAAGACCTAACCCCCCAACCCCCTTCCCTACCAGGGAAGGGGGAGAAATAATAAATTGTATTCAACAAATATTAGAAAAGTTTAAAAATGCTCAACGTCTGGATTTAATTGCTAATTCTTTATCAAGATTTGGGTTAATTCTCCAAGATTTACAAGCATGGGAACAATTAAAAACATTATCTCAACAAGCTTTAGAAATACATCAAGCTGAAAATAACATCTTGAAAATAGCGGAAGATTATCTATTTTTAGCAACAGCTAATTTTGAACAATCAAATTTTCAAGAAGCAGCCAAAATTGCTAATCAAGGGATAGGGGTAATTCATGAGTTACCCCTACTAAATTATTATCGTCAAAGTCTATTTTTAATTCTAGCACAAGCTCAAGAAAAATTACAACAATATGAACAAGCAATTAGTAGTTTAGAATTTGCTAAAGATATCGGGGTTATCAATAATCATCCAAAGTTGTATGTTAAAATTCTCAATCTTTTACAAAAACTATTATTTCAAAAAACAGAATATCTGAAAGCTTTTAATACCAAATTAGAAAGTCGTTCTATTGAACAACAATTTGGTTTACGGGCGTTTATTGGTGCAGGTTGGTTAAAACCAGCCAAAAATACATCTTTTGTGAATAAAGAAAATATTTCTCCAGAAATTGAAGCATCTGGACGGAAAATAGATGTAGATGAATTACTAGCAAGAATTGGTAGAACTGATAAAAAAATTATTGTCATTCATGGACAGTCAGGAGTTGGAAAAAGTTCTCTAGTTAATGCTGGGTTAATTCCTGCATTGGAAAATAAAGCTATAGGTTTTCAAGATAATTTACCTGTGACGATTAGAGTTTATAATAGTTGGTTTACAGAATTAGCAAAAGAACTATTAGATGTATTACCAGAAAACTTAAAATCAGAAGATTTAAAATTAGATACTCAGGAAAAATTTGTTTTAAAATTGGTAGAAATTGAAAAATACCGAAGAACAGTATTAATTTTTGACCAGTTTGAAGAATTTTTCTTTGTGTGTCCTGACGATAAAGCTAGAACAGAATTTTTTCAGTTTTTAGGGAAATGTCTAAATAATAAAAATATTGGATCTTTGCGAATAATTTTATCTTTGCGGGTAGATTATTTGCATCTTTTATTAGAATGTGATGAAATCAGCGACATGAATATTATTGGTGATGGTATTTTGAGTAAAAATGTGCTGTATAAATTGGGAAACTTAACCCCAGAAAATGCTAAAACTACAATTGAGAGTTTAACTAAAAAAACTGATTTTCAGTTAGAACCGAATTTAATTAAGCGACTGGTAGAAGATTTAGCAGGAGAAGTAGGTTCAGTTCGTCCCATTGAATTACAAGTTGTGGGAGCGCAATTAGAAACAGAAAATATCACAACTTTAGCCGCATATCAGCAAATTGGTAATAAACAAGAATTGGTGAAAAGTTATTTAGGGGAAATAGTTAATGATTGCGGTAAGAAAAATCAAGAACTTGCGGAATTATTACTTTATTTTCTCACAGACGAACAAGGAACAAGACCGTTAAAGACTAAGGCAGAATTAGAAGAAAATTTACAATCATTATTAGAACGAGATAAAAATGAAACTGAGAATAACTTAGATTTAGTATTAGAAATATTTGTCAAATCTGGTTTAGTGGTGTTGTTACCAGAAAATCCCTGTGACCGTTATCAATTAGTTCATGATTATTTAGCAGCTTTTATTCGTCAGCAACAAGAACCACTCAGCCAAAAACTAGAATGGGAAAAACAACAAAGAAAAATCGGTGAAGCTAAACTCAATCGCTTTCTCAAAATTGCCCTGGCAGGTTCAGTAGCCGCAGGAATAGCATTAACCTTGCTAACAGTCACAGCTTGGAATGCTGCAAAGAGGGCAGAAACTCAAAAACAACAAGCCGATATTAATGAAATTCAAGCCTTAACTAAATCTAGTGAAGCCATGTTTGCTTCAGGAGAACGCGGTAACGCTTTGATAGAAGCATTAAGAGTAAATCAAAAAGTCAAACTGGCATCTTGGGCAACATTGGATACTCAAGAACCAACGACAGTAGCATTAAGCCAAGCGGTGTATTTGCAGCGTAATGAGAAGCCAGAAAACAAAGCCTTGTGTGGGATTTAGCCCCGACGGCAAACAACTGGCTTCTGGGAGTGGTGACAAGACGATCAAAATCTGGGACGTGACCACAGGGAAAGTCCTGAATACCCTGAAAGGTCATGAGATTTCGGTCTATAGTGTGGGATTTAGCCCCGACGGACAACAACTAGCTTCTGGGAGTGGTGACACCACGATCAAAATCTGGGACGTGACCACAGGGAAAGTCCTGAATACCCTGAAAGGTCATGAGAATTCGGTCAAGAGTGTGGGATTTAGCCCCAACGGCAAAAAACTGGCTTCTGGGAGTGATGACAAGACGATCAAAATCTGGGACGTGACCACAGGGAAAGTTCTGAATACCCTGTGTGGGATTTAGCCCCGACGGCAAACAACTGGCTTCTGGGAGTGGTGACAAGACGATCAAAATCTGGGACGTGACCACAGGGAAAGTCCTCAATACCCTGAAAGGTGATGAGGGTTATGTCTGGAGTGTGGGATTTAGCCCCGACGGACAACAACTGGCTTCTGGGAGTGGTGACAACACGATCATTTTATGGGATTTGGATTTAGATAATTTAGTCACCAGTGGTTGCAATTTGCTGAATAATTATTTGATTGGTAATCCTCAAGTGTTGGCAGAATTAAAAGATTGCCAAACTCCATCTCGGTTATTATTAGCAGCAACGGTGTTAGTTATCCAAGGTGAGAACTTGGCAGCAAATGATGATATGAATGGGGCTTTAGCTAATTTCCGCACCGCCCAAACATGGGATAAAAATTTACAATTTGACCCCCAAGCAAAAGCACAGGAGTTTGCTAACAAAGGCAAAGCTAAACGCAAGTGAGCGGAGTGAGAAAGTGTTGTCCAAAAAGGGCAAATTAGGGATTTGAAGGCGGGGAAAAATCCCTTTACTGATGCGGTGTTGAAGGAATTAACCCCACCCTAACCCTCCCCTTGCAAAGGGGAGGGAACTGGATTTTCTGGTTTCCCCCCAAAGTATCGAGGGATTAAAGGGGGTAATTATCGGATATCAACAATAATTAGCATATAGTAATCCTATTTGATTTGTGAACATTCCCAGAGTCAGATCCCCGACTTCTTAGAGGATGTTTTAAAAGTTTTTAATGTGGAAACAGACCCCTCTCCAAACCTCTCCCCTACCAGGGGAGAGGCTTTAAAAACCCCATTCCCTTGTAGGGAAGGGGGGAAGGGGGGTTAGGTTTTTGGAGATTATGGGTTTCATATAATACTTTTCAAACATCCTCTTAGAGAAGTCGGGGATCTTGTTTTTCATAACTAATTTAGGATCGCTATATAGTCCAGGTGATTAAAAATTGCCTAATACAGTGTATATTAATAATTGACAAAATCATTAAAGGAGAAATTTACCCCATGAACAAATTATTAGATGAAACCCTATCTCATGAAATTGCCAAAGCCATCAAAAGTAAAGCCAAAAAACCTTTTGATAATGCTTATAAAGCAGTTTTAATCACCGAAGGTGCAAAGTATATTCAAGGCTTTTTAGTATTTGCTGGTCAGCCCTATAAACCAGTTGAACATGGTTGGATTGAAGTTAATGATGTAATTATAGATCCGACACTTCCCCATTTACAAAAAAATCCCCAAGAACTTTATTATTTTCCGGCTCAAGCTCTAAGTACCAAAAAACTCAAAGCCATTGTGGAAGAATCCAAAGAAGATTATCCAGAGGATGATCCTTTACCTATTTATGGTGAAGCCCCCTATGATTATTATGGTGATGTTATGTTGGGGGGGCTAGAATATTTGACAGCTTATCAAGCCGCACAGGCAAAATGTCAAGAAATCAATGGCTTAAATTTTGAAAAAAATTAGTCTCCCAGGACAGAATTTTACATTATTTTCCTCCTAAATTGTTATTTATGGGCATCTCTCCATCTCCAACTAAATCCAATCCCGAATACCGTCGTCGAGAAAATGACTGGCGGTTATTTTTACGCTTAGTCCCCTATGGTCGTCGTCATGGCAAACTATTAGCAGTATCCATGTTAATGCTTGTTCCCATTGCTGTTGCTAGTGCTATCAAACCCCTATTAGTGGGACAGGCAATTTCGTTAATTCGCAAAGAACCAAGTACATATCAATTTCTGCAAAATATCCCTCTGGGGCAAGGTTTAAATATCCTGATTGGAATGTTGCTAATAGCAACTATTATCCGCTTAGTATTAACAGGTGTGCAGGGTTATTTAGTGCAAAAACTAGGGCAAAAAATCACAGCAGATATTCGTGAGGATTTATTTACTCATGTAACATCTTTAGCTGTGCGGTTTTTTGATCAGACACCTGTAGGTAAATTGATTACTAGACTAACGAGTGATGTCGAAAGTTTAGGAGATGTTTTTTCCACTGGGGCTGTAGGCATTATTTCTGATTTACTATCTATGGTAGTAATTGTAGGATTGATGTTTTCCATTCAATGGCAACTTGCTTCTTTGTTGATATTCATCCTGTTTCCAATAACTTGGTTGATGATTTATTTTCAACAGCAGTATCGAAGGGCTAATTATAAAACCAGGGAAGAACTTTCTGTACTCAATTCTCAACTTCAAGAAAATATTGTCGGGATTAATATAGTTCAATTATTTCGCCGCGAAAAATTTAATGTTGAGTTATTTCGAGCTGCTAACCAACGTTATATTAAGGAAGTAGATATTAGCATTTGGTATGATTCCGCAGTTTCTGCAACCTTAGAATGGGTTGGTTTAATTGCTATTGCTGGAGTATTATGGTTAGGTGGTTGGTTATTGTTAGATCAACAAATCTCCTTTGGGATTTTATCAGCATTTATTTTATATGCCCAACAATTTTTTGAACCATTACGGAATTTTGCGGAAAAGTTTACGGTGATTCAATCTGGGTTTACGGCTATTGAAAGAGTAGTGGATATTTTAGATGAACCTATCGAAATTAAAGATTACTCTCAGCCTCAAAGTTCAAATGTAGATTTTGAATTTGGCTATATCAAGGATATAGTTCCTAAGTTAGAATCTCAAGATTTTACACCCGTTCCGGCTTTAGGCGCAATTAAGTTTGAAAATGTTTCTTTTGCCTATAAAGATGATGATTACGTGATTAAGAATTTAGACTTTACCATTCACCCAGGGGAAAAGGTGGCTTTAGTTGGTCCCACAGGTGCCGGTAAAAGTTCAATTATTCGCCTGTTGTGTCGTCTTTATGAACCAACCCAAGGACGCATTCTCATTGACGGTGTGGATATCCGCGAGATTCCTCAAGTGGAACTACGACGTTATATGACGGTGATTTTGCAAGAGGCTTTTTTGTTTGCTGGTGATGTTAAAAGTAATATTACTTTAGGTGATAATTACAGTTTTGCAGAAATTCAACAAGCAGCAGAAAAGACGAATGTAGCGACGTTTATTAACCAATTACCCCAAGGTTATGATACTCAATTACGAGAACGGGCGACAAATCTTTCTAGTGGACAAAAACAACTTTTAGCCTTTGCGCGGGCGGCTATTCGTAATCCCCAAATTTTGGTATTAGATGAAGCCACAGCTAGTTTAGATGTGGGAACTGAGGCTTTAGTTCAATCAGCTTTAAATCAGTTGTTAATCCAACGGACTTCAATTATTATTGCTCACCGTCTCTCGACAATTCGCAATGTAGACCGGATTTTTGTGTTGAAACGGGGGGAATTAATTGAACAGGGAAGTCATGAAGAATTGCTACAACAACAAGGATTTTATGCAACTTTGCACAATTTACAAATGTTAGGAGCTTAATCAAAGGTATTTAAATGCAATCAAGGGCGCATAGCCTGCGCCCCTACGGGTTTTAAGATTTAAGGAAAATCAAAAATTATATTTTTCAATCTATTTCTGTGGCTATTTTGTCCCCACGTTCGAGTTCCCAAAGAATTTGATTTCCTTCCCGTCTTACCCGTGAAACTATCCAATTTCGCCAACGCCATTCATCACCTCGGCTGGTAACGGCGCTAGAGTGAACACCCATTAAGTCTGCTAATTCTGAACTGGTAATTAGGTAGCCTTTTTCGGCAATTTCGTCTGCAATCCGTAAGGTTTCCACCAAGTTGCGAAGTTGTAAAACCCTGATTTCAGTGGGTTGTTCGTTGGTTGTAGTCGCAGTTGGTGTTGTAGATTGTTCCATAGTGCTTGTATCTGATGCAGACGGACTGCTTTCTAGTGTATTTTTATTAGTTATTGTAGAGTTTATTGGATCATTAGATAATTTTGCTGGGCTTATTTCCCCAATTTTAGGTAAATTTTCGTGAAGAAGTCCAGGTAATAATTGTTTGAGGTGAGGGATTTTATGGTTAGCGAAGGAACGCGCAATGACATCACAGCGTTCATTGCCAATATTACCAGAATGTCCGCGAACGTGTTCCCATTGTACCAGTCGGCTATTGAGTTGATCCAGAATTTCTAGGAGGTCTTGGTTTTGAACGGGATTCCCATCTGCTTTTTTCCAGCCGTTCTTTTTCCAGCCTTTTACCCATTTTGTCACACAATCAATGACATATTTACTATCTGTGTACAGGGTAATAGGTTCAGTTTGTCGAGATGATTTGAAAAATTCCAAGGCAGCGATCGCTGCTTGCATTTCCATTTTATTATTAGTGGTGTGCTGGGATGAATCACCCATTTCATGGACTGAACCATCATGAAAATAGACAACTGTACCCCAACCACCAGGGCCAGGATTACCTGTGCAAGCGCCATCTGTATATATACTTTGAATTAGACTTTGGGTAGACATGATCAAATTAGAGAATTCTCAAGGATTGATATATTATTGATAACGATACATTAATTCCAACTTCACAACTTCATTAGTGAAACCCCACCGTTGATAAAATGGTATCATCTCTGGTAAACAGAACAAAGCCATATTTTCAACTTCTTTTAATTGGGGATGATTAACGACTTCATCTAATAACTTAGCACCAAATCCCATTTTTCTGTAACTAGGTTTAACAATGACATCATAAAGAACTCCGCGATAAACACAATCAGTCAAAATACGACAAAAAGCAATTAGTTCTTTTTCCTCATTTACTAAAGCGATGATAATATCAGATGCAGCTAACATTTTGACAACACCTGGATATGTTCGGTTGTGACTCCAGAACTCATTTTTGTATAATTCCACAAGTTCGGAAATTTGGGTTTCATCTAATTGGTTAACAACTTGGTAATTCATTTTTTTGATTTTATCAATCCTGTAGATCTCAAGCAGAAATTGAATTTATCTTTTTACGAAAGGCTGAAAATTGACGGCTGAATGCTGACAATATAAACGGTATTTTTGCTCTCATTTTTTCAGCATAAGCTTGATATTCTGCTATTTGTTGTTTAATTTCCGAAAAATGATCATGGTAATAATTAACTTAAATTAAAAAAAATTAACATAGATGACAAATCATAACTAACATCATGTTTTATTAATTTCATTCGACACAATTAGTTGTATGATATGAATGATAGGCAATCTGGTTGTCACTTCACCTAGTTAGGCGTAAAGAAACTTAATATTAATTACTCTTTTGCTTGTTGGTATTAGTTTCACTGCTAATCAGTTAATTTATGCCTGAATACTTAACTTGGTTATTTAGCACATGAGAAAGAAACATTCTGATAGCTTGCCTGACGCAGCCATAGCTCAATACTAGCAGCAAAAACCACAAAAACCTTCACGACAAAGACGGAAAAATGATCCAAAAAATTTTGTTGGCTGTCTCCGGTTTGGGACACGCGGAAGAAATGCTCAAGAACTTGAAAGAACTACCTTCATTTCGAGGAGCAAGAGTTACAGTTCTCCACGTTGTCACCCCACAAAGCACTGCGGCTGTAATGACCGACAAATGGGAAGAAGGGGGCAAAATTCTCGCTAAGGCTATTCAGTATTTAAACTTAGACCCCAGCCAAGTTTCTTCCATTTTGCGTCAAGGTGATCCCAAGGATGTAGTTTGTCAAGTCGCTGACGAAATGGAAGCTGACTTGATTATTATGGGTTCACGGGGAATGAAGCGGCTACAATCTATTTTCTCCAATTCCGTCAGTCAGTACGTTTTCCAACTGTCTTCCCGTCCCATGTTGCTAGTGAAAGATGACATTTATGTCAAAAACATTAAGCGCATTATGGTGGCAATGGATAATTCTGAATCTGCTAAGAACTGCTTAAATTTGGCTTTGTTTTTACTTAGGGGTGTTGCGGGTGGACAATTGGTTTTAGCTAATGTTAATGCAGATTTAGGTGGTAAATTATCAGGTATTACTGATCTTAAACCAGAGAGAAATTCTGTGTTAGGAATGGCTGTGGCAGAGGCAGAAAAGCAATCTGTAGCAGTGCGTTGTATTACTAGCAGTGGTAAACCTGGGGAAGAAATTTGTCGTTTAACTAATGAGTTGAATATAGACTTATTATTGATTGGTTCTCCGGACCGTCGCCCATCTATTGCTAAGAGTTTTGTTGATATAGATCGGCTCATTGGCTCGTCTTTATCTGACTATGTTCGTGTTAATGCTACCTGTCCAGTTCTCTTGGCACGCACTATTGGATAATGTCTTCATATTAGCGTTGACTAAATAAAAACCCCTACACTATATTAGTTTAGGGGGGTTTTTATTTTATAGCCCAAGTATTAACTATCTTTTCCACCGATTTTAAAATGCTCACAAAAGCTAATAGCTGTTCGCAAGGCTGTTAATTAACCTTCAGTCTTGGAGGTTTGGATGTAAAGCATGATTAAAAACACGGCGGGTACTAATACGAACAAAATGCTCGCTACGAAACCCAAATCATTAACTTGCATAGCAAGATAGCCTTTTGTGTAATTTCGAGTCAACTATTCTAGAATAGCATCATCCATGACAGAGTGAAGCCAAATTTTTTAAGAGCCTTTAAGGTTTGGTAATGACGGTAACTGGTCCATTAACTAAGGTTTGACAAGCGAGACGGTAGTTATCAGGCTTGTTTTTGAATTTTTTGGTTTCTAAATCTGTACGCGGAGACAGGTTTTCTAATCCTTCAGTGATTTGGACAACGCAAGTAGTACATTGTCCAGCACCACCACAATTGGTCATTTTGCCGAAAAATTTATATATATCAATGCCATTTTCTACAGCTTTAAGTCGGAGATTAGCACCATCTGCGGCGACTATTTCTTGATTTTCTTTAACAAATTTGATATTTCCCATCGTAGCTTCCTGGTAATTTAGTATGTGACTGGATTAATTATATGGATTTATTGCAAAATATTAAGAACTATTAATTTTACCAAAAAATAGGACAGGTGGATGTTACCTGCCCAAAAAATTGGCAATGGGTAATTTATCTAAAACCCACTGCTGCTTGCCAAACAAATGCAAGTAACAAGAAGAAGACGGGAATAACAGGTAAAACATCTACCAAGGGGTCGAAGATTTGGTAAGCTTCAGGCAATTTTGCGAGTAATAGTGCTGCTTCCATGTTTGTTTAAATCCACCTAATAATCAAATACAGATTTTATATCAATACCTTGTCCAAATTAGAGAAAGCCTTGATTTGTAGGTTGGGTTGTGGAACGTTAGCGTTGCGGAGCAATTAGCATGAAACCCAACATGAGCGTTGGGTTGCGCTGTCGCTTAACCCAACAAAGCAGAAAATGGACAAGGTATTATTATATGCGAGATATATTTTATCATGATTAGCTCAATGATCAGTCCTCAGTTTTTTCTAGATCAATTGCTGATGGTTCTAACCAGTGACCAAAATCGGTGACAAAACGATCGCTCAAAATTGATGCGCGAATCTTTTGAGTAAAGCGAATTAATTCGGTGATGTTATGAATAGTCAACAAAGTATATGCTAATATTTCCTGCGATCGCACTAAATGAGCTAAATAAGCCCGACTGAAATTTTCACAGGTGTAACAAGGGCAAGTTGTATCCAATGGTGTAAAATCTTCACGAAACTTAGCATTTTTGATGTTCCAGCGTTCACCGGAGACAATAGCCGTTCCATGTCTAGCCCAGCGTGTGGGAATAACGCAATCAAATAAATCTACACCAGAAGCGATCGCAATGGCCATTTCTCGATAAGTTCCCACACCCATCAAATAACGGGGTTTATTCACCGGTAACAACGGCGCTGTAGTTTGGACAATTTGCGCCATTAAATCCGTTGGTTCACCCACGCTGACCCCACCAATGGCATATCCCGGCATATCCAACTGCGCCAATTCTTGAGCAGCACGGGCGCGTAAGTCTAAATATACTCCCCCCTGGACAATGGGAAACAATGCCTGATCCTGGCGTTGATGGGCGGATATAGAGCGTTTTAACCAGCGATAGGTTCGGTCAGTGGCGGCTTCAACTTCCTGACGAGTGGCAGGATAGGGAGGACATTCATCAAAAGCCATGATCACATCCGCCCCTAAAATATTCTGAATTTCAATAGAGCGTTCTGGCGTTAATTTAATGATTTGCCCATCATGAGGCGAACGGAAAGTTACACCTTCTTCAGTAATTTTCCGCATTTCGCTCAGACTGAAAACCTGAAATCCACCGGAATCGGTGAGCATGGGACCAGACCAACCCATGAACTTATGTAATCCACCACCACCAGCAACAATGGCTTCTCCCGGTTGGAGATGTAAATGATAGGTATTAGCTAAAACCATCTGCGCTCCTGTTGCTCCCAATTGGGCAGGGGTGATAGTTTTGACATTAGCTAATGTTCCCACAGGCATAAACCTGGGTGTTTCTACAATTCCGTGGGGAGTAGAAAATATTCCGGCTCTAGCTTTGGTCTGGCTACAGGTAGCGAGACTTTCAAAGGAAAAATTGGCGCTCAAGGCAAAAATACTAATTAGGTGAATTTATCCATCAACTTAACATTTTTGCTGTTACTTAGGGCGTTCGTGGGGGTTTTTGTTTTGTGAGGGTCATACCCCGCAATCCACTATGACCCCAGAGAGGATATGATTTTTTTGTTAGGGTTTGCTAATACCGTAGGGGGATCTACAATTCCTACGTTGTTACATCCTTTCTTTTTCTCCTTCTTCTGACTCCTGACTCCTGACTCCTGACTCCTGACTCCTTTAAAAAGAATCACAGCAGTCGTCATCAATTTCTGCATCCCATCGAGCGGCTAGGACTTGATCCATCATCGCTTCTATAACCGTAACGTTAAATTGGCGATCGCGTCTTGCTTGTAAGGGAGTGGAAAGAGGAATCAACCGTAAACACATTTCCTCTTGAACTAAGTCGAAGTAGGTTTCTTGTTGTGGGGATAGTTTTAACTCCAGATAATCAAAACTATCCACATTCACATATAGTGCATTATTGGTGACTAAGGTAGACCGATAGGAATTAGCGAATACTTCCATTACATCCCCGTCACCCTCACTCAGTAGCTTATTTTCTTGGGTGTAAATGTAGTGGACTCTACCTAAATCATTCAGCAATCGGCGGATATCGAGTTTGTTGACAACTATGCCCATGTTGACTATACACGGGGCTGGCATTTTGGTGTGGGGTAGATGATGACTCATAGAGAAATAGCGGTTTATGAAAGGTGAGTGACAACGCAGCCAGACTATCAATGAGATGGATTGTTAATTTCCCATAGTTCCAAAATATCAAGTTTGGGAGGCGATCGTCTCATCTTTTGAGGTAGATTGTCAGTCTGGGAGTGATTTATGATGAGAACATTTATATTCATGAATACTGGAAGTATTTGACTAATGGAACTCTTTCTAAAGTATGGCTAACGTTTTGCGCTGGTGGCAACAGCAATTGCTAAATTTAGTTGCGGCTGTGATTTTCTATACAGCTATTCCCTTACCCTATCTGCAAAATTTGGACTTCCAGAAGGTTGCTTGTTTTGCACCGGTGATTGGGTTGATGATTGGGGGGATTTTAGGTGGATTAGATACGGGAATGAATTATTTGGGTGTCCCCGTGCTAACTCGTAATGCTTTGGTAGTAGGTGCGTGGATAGCAATTACGGGAGGGTTACATTTAGATGGTGCGATGGATACGGCTGATGGTTTAGCGGTAGGTGATCCGAAACGCAGGTTACAGGTAATGATGGATAGTGCTACTGGTGCTTTTGGGGCAATGTCTGCTATTGTGATTATTATTTTGAAAATAACAGCTTTAACAGAAATAGCTGAAAACCATTATTTTGTATTAATGGCTGCTTGTGGGTGGGGACGTTGGGGACAACAAATGGCTATTTGTCAATATCCTTATCTGAAACCGACTGGTAAAGGTGCGGTTCATAAACAAGCGATTCGTTCTTATTTGGATTTGTTACCAAGCTTCTTTTTGTTAGTGGGTTTGAGTGGTTTTGTTTGGGTAATTTATCCTCAGAAATTAGTTTTATCTGTGGGGATGGTTTTGGCTGGGAGTGTGATTTCTGTTGTTACCGCAGCTTGGTTTAATTATAAGTTAGGTGGACATACGGGAGATACTTATGGGGCTGTGGTGGAGTGGACTGAAGCGTTGTTTTTGTGTATAATTACCAGTTTTTCGGCTTAGGGGACAAGTATGAGAAAAAATTCAATAATAAAAGAGTTTTATTTTAACTAAAGTCAATGAATTTTTGCCCCAATTATTTGGTTTCTATCTTAGAGTTTCTGGCGATTAGTATAGCTTTTATGTGATGGAAAAAAGAATATCTTTACCAGTTTGTTTCGTACTTTTTTTCTTTGGCGAAATGTTTTAACGTAGCTCTTGTTACACTTTTTTGATTAGAAATAACCCATTGATGATATTCGGTATGGACATCTTCACAAAGAGGTAAAAGATTCTTTACATCAGTTGCGAGATCCGGTCGTTCACTAACTCCTTCAATATGATGGATATGGCATTTAATACCTTTTTGAAAAGGTTTTAGAGTTAGGGCGCAATGTTTAGAATTTTTCTTAACATATTGCATAGCTTGAATTTGTTCTTTATCTAATTCTATACCTCGCAACATCGAATCTTTAAATACATCAGGATTGTTTGCTAAAAATGCTGATATATAGGCTCTTGCGGCTAAGTATTGAATTTTTTTCTTTGGATTTTCTTCTCCAAGTGTATCTAGAAGTACATCTATACCAATATGTTTAATATATAAACTATCATCTATATTTAAAACGTATGGTTGAATAAATTTTAGGTGAGATTGAATTATATTAGTTGCATTTTGTTTACTTTGAGTTAATAGAACACCATGCATTTCACTAGTAGGAAAATAAGCTTTACCATTTATTAACTTCATCAAAGTAAATAATTTTTTAAATTTACTAAGTTGAGTTCGAGATAAATCGGTTTCTATTTCTATGATAGACATAAATTTTATTTTTTATTATTTTCCTAAACCTTCATTGCTGTTAACAAAAGTTCTAGCAATTTCATAGGCATTGGTAAGATTATTCATCTGTTCTTTAGTGCCGTGATTATCGGGATGATAGTGTTTTGCTAATCTATGATAGCGACGCTTTAATACTGACTCAAAATAAGCCCAATCATCTCTTCCTGTTCCTTCAGGTTCATCCTTCATTACTTCTTGTGACTCAAATATTTCATCTGCACCAACCCCACGTTTATAGACGATATCCATCAGCATTAGGTCTAGATCACTTTTTACTGAGGATTTAGCTAACTGTGCCTGCAAACTTGCAACTTTACCTTCAAGTTCTTTAATAAGAGCATCTTTTAGAAATTCACCATTTAGCTTGTCACATAACTTCTGCCAACTAGCAGCTTTGACTCCAAAATGCTCTTTAGCTGCCTTAAATTTTTTGTATTGGTTTTTTAGTTGTTCAAGAGTATACATTTTATTGCTATGGAGTAGTTAAGCCATGATAAATTGGAGTAGGAACAATTAGTAAGCCTACTTATTCTATCCTAGGGTGTAATTATATGTTGTTTAATAAATATACACATTAGCCACTAGTGTGTATACAGTAATTATACGTAAATATACAATTCAATTTATGACAGAAAAAGAAATAATTTTACTTAGAGGTCAAATGGGGACAGTGGTAGAAGAATATAATAATGGAGAAGCTTTTGAAGTAGAATTTTGCGATAATAATGGTCAAACGTTTGCGTTAGTTTCCTTAGAGTCAGAAAAATTAATATTGCTTTATCCTGATACTTCTAATCTTAGTTTAGTTTACTAAATTATCAGCAAGTTAAGCGAAATTCGCAGTTATTACAGTGAATAATGATATAATCAGGAATGATAATCGCTCAATTTATAGAGGTTAATCCATACTAAAAACTGTTCAGGGAATTTATAAAGATGGAAAAATCCAACTTGCTGAAATACCAAAAGACATTCACGAAAGCACTGTATTAGTTACATTTCTAGAAAACAAAACTAGAACTTGGTCAAATATAATTTTGCAACATCAAGGTTTTGCAGACAGTATTACTTTTGAGTCCTATCGAGACGAATTGCTGCCACCTGATGAAACCATATTTTCAGTTTAATATTTTTAATTGAATTTATGCAATATTTACTTGATACTTGTGTAGCTAAATATCGCTAAATTGTCCGCGAGTTACTAATTTCTCATGCGACAATAAACGAGCCAAATAATGTTAGAATAAAATCACCCCTCTTAGATTTAGCTATGCGTGCGATTGAAACCACTGGTATCCTAAATACCCAAGGGCAAATCAAACTTGATCATCCCATTCCCCAAGCAAAGGACAGGGTTGTGCGCGTTATTCTTTTAATGCCAGAAGATGAACTTAATGAACAAACTTGGTTAGATGCTGTTTCCAATAACCCTAGCTTTGCTTTTCTGCATGATCCAGAAGAAGATATTTATACCCTGAAAGATGGACAACCTGTAGCTCATGAAGGGTAAAATCGTTTTAATTCAATTTCCCTTTGACGATTTATCTTCCAGTAAAGTCCGTCCTGCCTATTGTCTAACCAATACAATTGGAGCATATCAGCACATTATTTTTGCCCTAATCACTAGCCGTATTCCCGAAAATCCCCTTCATACAGATATTATTCTCAGACCAGAAAATTCAGATTTTATTATGAGTGGTCTTCGCAAATCATCAACCATCAGACTTGATCATTTGGTAACACTTCGATCCTCACTTAAGTAAGTCGGCCCAATTTTGTAAAAACCGTGAAACACCCTATTTATAAGGTATTCGTTAATTTATATTTCGTTACATAGATTGATTCTTTAACGCCGACCTACTTATTCAGCGTGAGCTAGGCTTATTATCATTAAAAACTCAAATCTTAATTGTGGATATTTTGTGTGATATTTTACATTCCTAAAAAGCGTTCTGAGATTAATCCATACTAAAAACTATTCAGAGTATTACATAGATGAATCAACTCAGAAACAAGGTAGTACAACGTTTGGAAGTCATCCCTGATGATAAATTACAAGAGGTTCTTAGCTTTTTAAATTACTTAGTTTGGCAAAGTCAAAATCCTCAAACTCAAGAAGATATAGACTGGCTAGAAAGCGACTTATCAAGTTTAGAAAAATATGAACCCTATGAATGGCAAGAAGGAGAACTAGAAGAAGGAATACCCGTTAAATTTATCGCTGAAACAGGAAAAGTTAAAATAGGTATATGACAGAGCGTATTTTACAAGTTGGTGATGTTGTAACTGTCAAATTTCCTAGTCAGCTTCCCAGTGGGAGAGAACAAGAAGGTTTCAGACCGGCAATTATTGTCGGGTTGCCAAGTCGTTTAGGAAAACTGCGCTTTCCTCTTGTTTTCGTTGTACCAATGACAACAGATAGAGGGCAAGAATGGGCTGGGAACTCCCCTGATTTATATATGCAATTTTCGGCTGGTGTCGCTGGATTAAAATCACCGTCAATTGCTTTATTAGATCAAGTGCGTGCAATTGATGTTTCTCGGATTGTGGCATATCGTGGTAGTCTGACATCAGACATATAAGTTTTTTCAATCTCTCTTTTTCAAAAAAATCACATCCTTGTGTTTATTGAGAATATTCTGAGTTAATTCTCAAGATTATTGAGAATGTAATCAATAAGCTAACGAGTTTACTAGGGTATTGACATCTTGAAATTTTGTGCTATTGTCAAGATATATAATTAGCGAATTTTTATATTCAAAATTGATGTTCCAAAATCCAGGGAATAAATTCCCTGTCTTATAGCTAAAGTCGGTTAAAACCGACTATTGAAAACATAAAATTTTATTTTCTTAGTTTTATTGAGTATAATTTGTGATAAATTAATCAAAAACCGCCTGCTTCTGCTTCATATATGATTACTTGAATTTTCATAATTTATTCCGTTTAACTCGTCAATTCAATTATACCCAATTAAGGATGGATTGGACAAGCAAACCCTACTTCACAGGTTGCAGTTTTGTCACCTTGAGTTTAAACTTCCCTACCCCAGTTTCCCCAAAAGAATGAACGCGCACAATGTAAGTTCCTGTTTCTGTAATGCGGGTAAATAATAGAGAATTACTTGTACCGTCAGGAGCATCATCATTTTCTCCTGCTGTTGAACCATTGGGTGCTAATAGTGTAATAATGCTGTCAAAGTTTTCCGATGACAAATCAATAGATAAATTATCACCCTGATTTAATTTGATTGCATAATCACGAGCAAATCCCCCTTGTCCTGTGGGAATATCTTTGTTTGATAAGGTATCAGAAATTTCTGTCAAATTAGTTAACGGAATAGGGCTATATAACTTATTTTGTGCTGAGGCTGTTTTGCTCCAAATCCCCATTGTTAGCAATGTAATAGGAATAATTAAGATGTTTCTGAAACCCACTGCAAAAATCTTTTTCATAAATTGAAATACTGTTCCCAGAAATACAGGGTAACTAATCTAATATAGCTTGATTTTTATTTATTTGTCGTGGCGACAGCAGCTACACCCAAGACTGTAATTTGATGTTGTTCAAGAGTCTGTACAGCAGCTTTAACAGTAGCACCAGTAGTATAAATATCATCCACTAATAATATTGGTATATGGGGATGACGACGCAAATCTTTACCAATCACAAAAGCATCTGCTAAATTTTCTTGTCTTTGGGCTGCTTTTAAATTAAATTGTGCTTCAGTTTCCTTAATGCGTTCTAAACCATTGACTTTCAATTTGTATCCTGTCACATTACAAAAACCTTCAGCTATTAATGCAGCTTGATTAAAACCCCGTTGTTTTTGTTTTTTGGGGTGCATAGGGATAGGAACAACTAAAAGCTGTTGTTGTGGTTGCGGTGAATGTAATAACCATGATTCCCCTAACCATTGTCCCAAAAGATAACCAATTTGTGGCTGATTCTCATATTTTAATGCAGCGATCGCTCTTTTGACTGCACCACCATAATTTCCCCACACAAATATTGGTAATGGTTGTTTCCATAAATAAGCAGGATTTTGTTTGTGACAACTTTGAATTTGTTTGATGCAATATGGACAAAGTTCCCTGGGTGTAGGACGTTGACACAGGGGACAAGAGGATTTAAGAAAAAGACTCAGAAGGTTTTGGAATATCTTGATCATAGATATTTTACATAGACTAAATCACATCTGCTAGTTTCTACACCTGTTGTTGGTAGATAACCATTACTTTCATAAAGTTTAACAGCTTCAGCTAAAATACTGGCGGTTTCAATCCAAATTTGCTTAAATCCCCGTAAAGCAATTGCTGTTTCTAGTTGTTGTAATAAATATTTTCCTAAACCTAAACCGCGCACTTTTGGTAAAAGGTACATTTTTCTAATTTCTACCGCTTTTTCGCCGCGATTTATGGGATAATAGGCAGCAGTCCCGACAATCTGATTTTGATGTTCAATTACCCAAAATTCTCCACCAGTTGCTAAATAATATTCTTCAATATTTAATACATCTTTATCTGCTGACTCCGGTTGCCAAGGTAAACCATATTCTGATAATACAGCACTAATGACTGTGGCTGCTAAAACACGATCTTCTTTTTCCCAATTCCGAATCACAAAATCTTGGTAAAAATACATTTTCCTTTTGTAAAGTTATTTTATTCTAATATGTAGAGATAGCACAGAAAACAGATTTCTGTGCATTACTGGGAATACTTGAATCAACCTGGAGGCCAGGACATAGAACGACGGCCGAGGATGTGTATATGTAAGTGATGAACTGTTTGACCGCCATCATTACCAGTATTCATAACGACGCGATAACCCTTTTCTAGTCCTGCTTGTTCTGCAACTTGCTTCACCACTAATAAAAGATGTCCCAAAAGAGTTTGATCTTCAGGTTCTGCGGTAGCTAGGCTAACTATGGGTTTTTTAGGAATAACAAGGATGTGAACTGGTGCTTGGGGGTTAACATCTGTAAAAGCCAAAGCTAAATCGTCTTCATAAACAATATTCGCGGGAATTTCTTTACGAATGATTTTACTAAAAATGGTTTCTGTGTTCGGACTCATGCAGTTTTACTTACTCATCTGTTAAAGATTTTAAGCGATCGCTGGAACAGGCGATAAAAAGTTAAGCTATTGTGTAGTCAGTGCATTTATAGTTTTATGGCCAAACCTGCGGATGTTAGTACCAAACGCTTAATTAGTCTTGCACCCAATAATTGGGTAAAATGGGTAACGCAAATCCCGGATGTGGTGGCTGGGGAAATTCTCAATTCTGAATTTCAATGGATTAGTAGAGAAAGTGATGTACTTATCCGTGTTGAAAGTAAAGAATATGGGAAATTTTTAGTTTTGAATGAATTACAATTGCGGTATAAACCAGAAATGCCGCGAAGAATGCGAGCTTATGCAGGATTAGCTGAGGAAAAATATAAATTACCCACATATCCTGTACTAATTAACATTCTCAAAACAGGTGATGCTGAAATCCCCACGCGATTTGAATCTAATCTTGCCGGTTTAGAAGTGCGTCAAGATTACCGTGTAATTAACCTGTGGGAAGTAGATGTTAAAATTGCCTTAGAACAACCTTTACCGTCTCTACTGCCTTTTGTGCCGATTCTCAAAGGTGGTGAAGATGAATCTATAATTCGGGAAGCATTGCGTTTATTGCAAGCTGATGAACAATTAAATCAACTAGAAACGGTTCTTGCTTTTTTTGCTACGTTTGTATTAGATAGTTCCTTAGTTCAAGAAATTATGAGGTGGGATATGACAGTTTTACGCGAATCACCTTGGTATGAAGAAATATTGCAAAGAGGAAAAAGAGAGGAACGACTTTCAAACATTGAATTATCTTTAGAAGTGAAATTTGGCAATGAAGGATTAAAGTTAATGCCGAAAATTTCTCAAATATCTGATCTTGAGACACTAAAAACAATTCAACGCTCGATTCTCACAGTTGAAAGTTTAGACGAACTAAAACACATACTCCAAAATTTGTCATAACAAGTTCAAATCTCAACTATCACGAGTATAAAAGGTAAAAATGGAGATAATTTGTCATGTTTTGCTATTCGCTTAACCAACTAAAAAGTTGACCAATTGTTAGCTTAAAGGACTCTGCAAAATGGGGAACAGGTAGGCGATCGCTTGCAACTTCAAAAACTTCAATGGTACGATTGCTAAAATAAACAAATACTAATTCTTCTTCTGGGTCAATCAACCACCCCATTTGAGTCCCATGAGTGAGACAATGAAGGATATTGCGAACAACTTTAGTTTGACTTTGATCAGGAGAAAGAATTTCAATTGTCCAGTCTGGTGCGAGTGCAAAGGTATTAGATACTTTACCATTTTCGTCACGGGGAATACGTTCCCAAGTAAAAACTGCGATATCAGGAACAATAGATTTACTCCCAAAGGTACAGCGCAGTTCCGAATAAGCACGAGCGATATGCTGGGGTTTGAGAGCTATATTGATATCAGCACCGAGATCAAGTTGCACCGTGCTGTGTTTTCCTTGAGGCATAGGTTTTTGGATAATTTTACCGTCTATAAATTCGCTGGCTGGTTTGGTTTCTGGCTGTTTGAGAAATTCATCTAAGGTTAAGAGTTTAATAGGAGTTTGAACCATTATCGTTTGAGTTAAGTGAATTGTAATTATTCTAAATCAATTATCGTGGCATCACATCATCTAACCGCAGTTGCAGCGAGGGTAAAAGAGGAGATTTAATAAACTCTCCTAACCGATATTTTTGCTGACTATAATCTTCTCCAATTAGTTGACAAACTGTAAATGTCGGTTGCTTTGGTTTACCAATAAAAACAACGCCACCCAATCCCCGATAATCAACAATCCAATATTCAGGAATTCCTAATAAAGCGTATTCTTCAACTTTACGCGCATAATCAGTTTCCCAATTGGTACTAACAACTTCCACAACTAACTTAATTGATTTTCCTAACGCAATTACTGGTTCGTGTTCCCAAAAAGGTTCATCGTCAAGTACAGTTTCATCTAATACTACAATATCAGGTCGTCGGGCTGTGGCTGTTTCTGCAAAAGGACGGATTAGACAGGTGCGAGGAATAAACCAGGGAAGTTCAGCATGAGTAATAGCAATACCCAGTTTGGTTGCCAGTTTACCACCCACGGCTGCATGGGGTCCAGTTGGTTCCATATCAATCAATTCTGCGTCTGCAAGTTCATAGCGGGGGTTGTTACCGTATTCAAGGATGAATTGTGCAAAGGTTAATAATTTTGTTAATGCTTGAACCATAAGTCACCTGCATCTTTAGCTGCTATTATTATATTAACAATCCTCTTGGGTGATTTCACTCATTGTTAATATACCCACAAATCTGCTTTGATATGATCAAGGTTTATTGATATATAAAAAATGCTGGCTAGAGTTTGGAGTGCATCTATCATCGGGATTGACGCTGTAAAAGTGGGTGTGGAAGTTGATGTTTCTGGTGGTTTACCGGGAATTGTGATTTTAGGTTTACCAGATTCGGCTATTCAAGAATCTAAAGAACGGGTAAAAGCTACTTTGAAAAATGCGGGTTTTGCTTTTCCCATGCGGAAAATTGTCATTAATTTAACTCCCGCAGATTTAAGAAAGGAAGGACCTGCTTTTGATTTACCAATTAGTGTGGGAATTTTAGCAGCTTCTGAACAAGTTAACGCTGATTTGTTAGGAGATTTTTTATTTTTGGGGGAAGTTTCTTTAGATGGTAGTTTGCGTCCTGTTGCTGGTGTTTTACCTATTGCTGCAACTGCAAAAAAGATGGGAATTACAGGTTTAGTTGTTCCTGTTGATAATGCCCAAGAAGCTGCTGTTGTTGAAGGTTTAATGGTTTATGGTTGTAAAGATATTGCTGATGTAGTGGACTTATTAAATAACCCTAAAAGATATCAACCTGTCCAGTTAAATAAAGCAGTAGAAACTACCCAAGAAACATCTTTAAACTTAGCAGATTTGCAAGATGTCAAAGGACAAGCGCACGCCCGCAGGGCTTTAGAAATTGCGGCTGCGGGAGGACACAATTTGATTTTCGTTGGACCACCAGGAAGCGGAAAAACGATGTTAGCAAGGCGTTTATCGGGAATTTTACCACCTTTAAGTTTTCCTGAATCTTTGGAAGTAACACGCATTCATTCTGTGGCTGGATTGTTGAAAAATCGAGGTTCATTAGTTAGAGAAAGACCTTTTAGAAGTCCCCACCATTCTGCATCTGGTCCATCTTTGGTTGGTGGTGGTACTTTTCCTCGTCCTGGCGAAATTTCATTATCTCATAGAGGTGTACTTTTTTTAGATGAATTAACAGAATTTAAAAGAGATGTTTTAGAGTTTCTGCGTCAACCTTTGGAAGATGGTTTTGTGACAATTTCTAGAACTAAACAATCTGTCACTTTTCCGGCACAATTTACATTAGTAGCCAGTACAAATCCCTGTCCTTGCGGTTATTATGGTGATACAATTCAAGGATGTACTTGTTCACCTCGACAACGGGAACAATATTGGGCAAAATTGTCTGGACCATTAATGGATAGAATTGATTTGCAAGTAGCAGTAAATCGTTTGAAACCCGAAGAAATTACTCAACAACCAACGGGAGAAGCGTCAAAATCTGTAGCAGAAAGAGTGAAAAAAGCACGAGAATTGGCTATGATTCGATTTCAAAAAGAAGAAGATTTACAATGTAATGCCCAAATGCAAAGTCGTCATTTACAAAAATGGTGTAATTTAGATGATGCTAGTCGGACTTTATTAGAAGCAGCAATTAGGAAATTAGGGTTATCAGCAAGAGCAAGCGATCGCATTCTTAAAGTAGCACGAACTATAGCAGATTTAGCAGCAGATGAAAACCTTAAACCCCAGCACGTAGCCGAAGCAATTCAATATCGGACAATTGATAGAATGCAATAACTACTCTGTCCAGTGCGATAGAACAAATAAAGCAAAAATAGTCGGTTTAAAAACCAAATTTTGGATTTTGGATCAGTATCAATAACCCAAAATCCAAAGTTTATTAAGCTAGGGCTGGTACAGGAATTTCCAAGTGAGGATATAATGGGAAGCGATCGCACAATGCCGCCACTCGCATCAAACAATCTTTAGTGACTGTATCTGCATCTGGAGAAAGTAAACGATCAGCAATAATATTGCCAATTTCCGTAAATTCTGCCACACCTAAACCCCTAGTAGTCATAGCGGGAGAACCCAATCTTAAACCACTGGTAACAAAAGGTGATTCAGTATCAAAAGGAACTGTATTCTTATTGGCGGTAATATTAACAGTGCTGACTAGTTGATCTCCCTTCTTCCCAGTCATGGCAATAGAACGTAAATCTACTAACATTAAGTGATTATCCGTGCCATTAGACACTAATTTGAATCCTCTGTTTTGCAATTGCGTAGCCAAAGCGCGGGCATTTTCAATCACTTGGCCAGAATAAGTTGTAAACTCAGGTTTAAGAGCTTCACCAAAAGCCACAGCTTTACCAGCAATCACGTGTTCTAGTGGTCCACCTTGAGTACCGGGGAAAACTGATTTATCCAGCTTTTTACCCAATTCTGCATCACGAGTCAAAATCAAGCCGCCGCGAGGTCCACGTAAAGTTTTATGAGTTGTAGTTGTGACAACATCACAATAAGGCAGGGGGTTGGGATGATGACCAGTCGCCACTAAACCAGCAATGTGAGCAATATCTGCGAGTAAGTACGCGCCAACTTCATCAGCAATACTGCGGAACTTTTGAAAGTCAATAATCCGAGGATAGGCTGAATACCCACAAATTAAGAGTTTAGGCCGTTCTTTGATCGCTAAATCACGAATTTGGTCATAGTCTAATTGTTCAGTTTCTTTACTTACGCCATAATGACGGACTTGGAACCATTTACCAGAAACGTTCACTGGTGAACCGTGGGTAAGGTGTCCTCCATGGGATAAGTCCATACCCATAATTGTGTCCCCTGGTTGCAGCAGGGTTAGGAAGACGGCAAAATTAGCCTGTGCGCCGGAATGGGGTTGAACATTGGCATGAGCCGCACCAAATAGCTGTTTAGCCCGGTCAATGGCTATTTGTTCAATTTTGTCAACAAACTCACAACCGCCATAATAGCGTTTACCTGGTAATCCTTCAGCGTATTTGTTGGTTAATACTGAACCTTGAGCAGCTAATACAGCAGCGGAGGTAAAGTTTTCACTCGCAATTAATTCCAAGTGGTCTCGTTGACGCTGTAATTCTTGGTTAATTAGTTCATTAATAGCAGGATCAGAGTTTTTTAACAGGTCTGAATTAGTTTTTGTCACGTTTATTATCCTTATGGCAGTTGACGAAAATCGAGATTGCGGTTAAACCTATTACCAAAGTTAGAAGAAATCAGGCAACTTGTTTATTATAGGATTTAGAGAGCATAAATAAACGGAGTAATCTGTAGTTTATGTGAACCAAACCACTCAAAACATGAGTAAACGTTATCTAGGTCATAACACCTTG
>NZ_LJOQ01000041.1:97649-140261 GCF_001672255.1 Anabaena sp. AL09 | reverse complement strand
CTTCCCGAACTCAGAGGTGAAACGCTGCTGCGGCGACGATAGTTTAGGGGTAGCCCTCCGTGAAAATAGCTCGATGCCAGGTTTATTATTTAACAACAATGCCCCTTCTATTCTTTTAGAGGGGGTTTTGTTTTGGTTATTAAGTACCTGAGTAAAATTAATTGAAGATGAATAAGGTGTCAAGAAAAGGGATGTAACTAGTAGTCTGTCAAATTTATTTTAACGGGTTTTTGGTAGTGCGGGCATCTTGCCCGCGTGAGCGAGACGCTCACACTACAGTCCATCATTTTTATCTTGACAAACTACTAGTTACTGTTCCTTGATTTCAATTATTTTTCTAGTCACAAAAAGCAAAGATAAACTAATAGATAAAATAACCGCAAAGGGAGTGAGATAACTCCAGCGTCCGAACATTTTATCTAAAATATGCCAGGGAAGTATAAACAAACATAGATAGGTTAAATTGTGTATTTTTTTCCAATTTTTTTTAAGTTCTCTAACACTTTCGTCATTAGATGTTATGGCTAAAATAGTGAAAATGATAATTGATGATAAGCCTTGAAAGTATTGGAGGCAAGTATTGAAATCTAAGAAATTTAAAGATTTTTCCCAAATCAATAATGCAGCGTGATTCCAAGCAAAACAAAAAGCAGTAACACCTGTGTAACGTCGGTTTTTCATCAAGCTTTTCCAAATATATTGTTGCTTATAAAAATTCGGAAAAAGTGTTTTTATTATAGTAGGAATAATAGTCAGCGAATAATATATTAAAGACAAAACACCGATAATATTTGCATAATCAATATATGGTATTAAAAAAAACACTGTGGCACTGAAAATGTAATTAATAAATACTAACGTGACAAAACCCAAAATGCCATTTATGTTGTTATGAGTTGTTATGAGTTTTTATGAGATAGAGGCTGCATTTCCAGATTCTTTAGATCGGAGAATACGGTTTCATTTTTCCACAATTAGTAAGAGATAGCAATCTGTCTTAAGATAGTTGACAAAATTTTTTAGTAAGCTGTTACGCATTTACTTTTTTTGCCCGAAAGCCTTACGGCAAGGACTCTAGGCTACGAAATATCAAATTTAGCTGCGTAACAGCTTATGGAATAAGTTTGTATAATTCCATCGGGCAGGATGCCCGCGCCACAAGATTTAGCCCGGGTATTTATTCTGCATTTATCGTCAAAACTTGCTCATTTTCGCGTATATATGTGTAATTTGGGTTAATAAACAAAACCCAACAAAATCTTAGAAATGTTGGGTTTCACTTTGTTCTACCCAACCTACAATTATTTTTAACTGAAATCTATCGGTTTTAAGTCAATTTACTGATTTTAACAAAACAAAAAAAGGCAGATTATACAGAGTCTGCAATTTTTATTCAAGATTCCGATTGCAATATTATCCAACTGAGTCAATTTATGGAACAATGATTTTATTCTCCATGACAACAGTTACAATAGTTGCAGATTTGTATATGATTTTAGTGACCATATATTAGTTTTCAATAATACTAATATATATTTGTTGTTTGCTATTGTCCTCGTCCTGGTTTGCAGTCTGCGAAACCTAATGCTTCGCTATCTAGGAAACTAGCGATCGCCATTTCAATAATAGCTTCTACTGGATAGTCAATTTCAACAGCACGGGCAATTAAAGCTGCTTTGATTTTTTCTGGTAAGCATTCTAAGATAATTTTAGCGTCAGTAGCGGAAAGTTGCTCTAAAAGTTCTACTTGCATAATGTTACTGCTCACTTGGTATTTGAACGTTGTAAGGAGGTTCAGTAGCTCTGAGGATAATTGCTTCTAACTCCAATAATAGCCCAGGATTTTCCCAATGAGAAATTGGTTGTACTGCAATACGCACATCTTCGTCTCTATATTTATCTAGCCATGCCCATAAAAAAGCTTTGTGACCTCCACTGAAACGACTACATAGATTTTGTGCTTTACCAATGTAAAGTAATCCTTCAGTTTTGTGTCTAATAGCGTAAATGCCAGGACTACGGGTATGTTATCAAACCTGCGGTTTAAGGGTTGACATTGCTCAAAGGGAGTAAAAGCTATTGCATCTAATATTACTTGAGCCTGAATTTTTAGATCAGATTCTTTTGCGGACATAAAAACAATTAGGGTAATTCCACAAGAATTATTCCACAGTTTAACGTTATAATAAGTAGTGGTACAAAATAAATTGCATATTTAGGAAAGGGAATGTCAAAATTGATGATGATTTAATAAAAAATATAGGTCGTATTTCTTTATATATTTTTAATCAATTACATAAGTCCTAATTTGACAGATAAAATTGTATTATATTTAAAAAAAAATGCAAATTATACAGAGTCTTCACACTGCTATTCTAGTAACTGATTTAGAACGTTCGGAATATTTTTATAGCCAGGTATTAGGATTAAATAAAGTAGAACGTCCTTTAAAATATCCCGGTGTCTGGTATCAAATTGGTAATTATCAACTGCATCTGATTGTCGCACCTACTGTACCCACAGATAACCAACAGGAAAAATGGGGGCAAAATCCTCATATTGCTTTTGCTGTGGTTGATTTGCAGGTTGTGAAAGATGAGTTAATCACTAAAAATTATCCTTTTCAAGCTAGTGCTTCTGGTCGGGCGGCGATTTTTATTAAAGATCCAGATAGAAATATTATTGAACTTAGTCAACAATGAGATTATTCTCCATGACAAAAGTTAAAATGGATGGATTGTGAAAAGATAAATAGCAAATGTTTTGGGCTGATAAAATCGCTGCTGATGCAGTAGGCTACCAGGTAGTTAATGATTCTAAGACTCCATCAGGAAGAGTACACGTTGGATCTTTGCGGGGTGTGGTTATCCATGACGTGATTTACCGGGCTTTGAAACACGCAGGTAAGCCCGTCAAGTTCTTGTATGGTGTGGATGACTATGACGCACTGGATACAGTTCCAAAATACTTAGATCAGGAAAAATTTTCTCCTTATTTGGGTTTTCCGCTATGTAATGTGCCTTCTCCTGGTGATGATGCTAGTGATTATGCTAAATATTTCATTGGTGAATTTTTTGAAGTTTTCGAGTATTTAGGAATTAAACCAGAAACTTATTTTCTCCGGGATTTATATCGTTCTGGAAAGCTTAATTCCTATATTGATACTTTCTTGAAAAATGCCCATTTGGTGAGAGAAGCATATAAAGAAGTAAGTAAAGCTGACCGTCCAAATAACTGGTATCCCTTTCAAGTTATTTGTGAAAATTGCGGTAAGATTGCCACAACTGTCACTACAGATTATAACGGTTCAGAAGTATTTTACACCTGCAAACCCGATGCAACTGACTATGTAAAAGGTTGTGGACATTCTGGCTGGGTTTCTCCTTTTAATGGTAATGGTAAATTACCTTGGAAGGTTGAATGGGTAGCGAAGTGGGATGTGTTAGGTGTAACTATCGAAATGGCTGGGAAGGATCATTCTCAAAAAGGTGGTTCTCGTGATGTTGCTAATGCGATTAGTCGCAAGGTTTTACAAAAGCAACCTCCTTTCCATTCTCCCTATGAATTTATTCTTGTGAATGGGACAAAGATGAGTTCTTCTAAGGGTGTAGGTTCGGGTGCAAAAGAAATTGCGGCTTTACTTCCTCCTGAATTACTGCGCTTTTTAATGTTGCGGACTCAGCCAAGAACTGTCATTAATTTCGCGCCAAATTATGAAACTACTACTCGTTTATTTAGAGATTACGATACTTTAATCAACAAGTATTCTAAATCTCCCGAATTAACGGAGGAATTAATGCCGTTATTTTACGCACAGCTAGGGGATGAAGTTAAAACTTTCCAACCTTTTGATTTTAGTACCCTGATTTCTTTGTTGCAAGTTCCGCGTTTAAATATTCAGGATGAGGTTGTTCAACGTAGTCCACAGCCTTTAACTGAGTATGATCAGCAAATTATTAATCAAAGGATTGCCGCTGCACAATTGTGGTTACAAGATTATGCAGATGAAGAAGAAAAGTTAGTTCTTTATTTGGAACAAGTTCCCGAAAAAGCTAATGATTTTAATGCGGAACAAGTTGCTTATTTGCAAAAATTGATGGAGAATTTGCAAAATATTCCTAATTGGGAAGCTGAGGAATTACAAACTATAATTTTCTCGACTACTAAGGAGTTAGGGATTCAACAACCAATTGCTTTTAAGGCTTTGTATCTATCTTTTTTAAATAAAGAAAAGGGTCCAAAAGCTGGTGGTTTGTTTTCTTATCTGGAGAAGTCTTTTGTGCTTTCGAGGTTACAAGATGTTGTGGCTTTGAATGCAGGTAAGGAAAAACTAGAAGTTTAAATTATTCTTGTTCCTTGTTCCCTGTCTCTGACAGGGAATACGGTTAATGAGGCTCTGCCTCATATTAATGTTAGCATAAGGCAGAGCCTTTTGATTGCATTCCCAGGTAGAACCTGGGAACGAGGAAACGAGGAATAACCATTAAATCCCTCGACGAAATTCTTTGATTGCTTCTAAGGGGGAAGATAACAAAAGACAACGATTCAATAAAGATAAATCTAATTTTGGCAACAATTCACTATTATTGACTTTCTCATATTCTTCTTGTCGTAAACAGTAAATTCCTAAAGTTCCATCTTCCCAAAACCAAACTTCTGGAACTTGCATTAATTTGTATTTCTTCAGTTTGATAGGACTTCCGCTAGTAATAACAATTTCAATACATAAATCTGGTCTATTTTTATCATTTTCTAAACAATAGGATAAATCGGCTTGATACTCAACTATACCAGGAACAATTTGCGAATAACTACCACTGGGGAAAAATTCAATTTCCTCTATTTCAAAGTGTTTGGTTAGTAGTGCAGCCATTAAACTACTAATTGCTTCATGTGGTTTACTAATACTCACGATTTCTAAAACTCCTTCACAATAAAATAAACGCACTCCTGGGACATTTTCAAATGCTTTTTGAATTGCTTGGAACTTTTCCCAAGTTACTCCACGACGGTAGAATCGTTGTTCTTCTTCTCCTAAATTAAGAGCATTTTCTAAAGTTTGAGTCATGATATCTCTCACTTTCCTTAGTTATTAGGTTGATGTTGTTAAATATTACAAGAAGTACATTTTTAAGGTGCGTCAGATGTCAAAATCTATTTATGGCTGGCTAAGTTATCGAGTCTGACGCACCCTACGATATTTTGGTTTTGGTAATTTCACCGTTTAGCTAATTCAGGAGTTTTTCCCTTTAATCCAATCATTAATTTCAGAGCAAATATTTTAACAATGGGAACTCGTTGCATAATCCATAGACCCAAACGGCGAATTATGACTATTGGTAAGAAGTTGTTGGAAAAAACTCGATCTAATAAATCGGTGAAACCTAAAATTGCGAGGTTTTCTTTTTTTCTCCAACTTTCATATTGCTTGAGAATGGAAATATTGCCAATATCTTGACGATGTTTATGTGCTGTTTGGATAATTTCAGCTAATGCGGCTGCGTCACGAATCCCCAAATTTAAACCTTGTCCACCGACGGGATGACAATTATGGGCGGCATCACCAATTAATGCTAATCTAGGGAGAACATAGCGATCGCTCTGCATTAACTGTACCTGAAAAATAAACCTCTCTCCCAATAATTCCAATTTACCCATTTGCTGACCATAGCGTTTAGTTAGTTCCGCTAAAAATTCCTGATCATTCAACGCACACAAAGCTTTTGCTTCTTCATGGGGTGCAGTCCAAACAATGCGACAACGGTTTCCCGGTAAAGGTAAAATGGCAAAGGGACCACTAGACCAAAATTTTTCGTAAGCGGTGTTATTGTGGGATTTTTCTGGTTTCACAAAGGCCACAATACATGATTGCCAATATTTCCAACCTTTAGTTTTAATTCCCGCAGCTTGACGAATGGGAGATTTTGAACCATCAGCAGCGACTAACAATTTACTGCGAATTATCCGATTTTCGTCGCCAATTTTGATATTAATAGTAACTATATCTCTCTCATTTTGCTTACTTACTACTTCCGCTGGACACAAGATAGTTACATTTGGACAACTTTGCACAAATTCCTGTAACGGTTCTAACAGTGCATAATGTTCCGCTACAAAACCTAACTCTGGTGTCCCTAAATCAGCAGTTTGGAAATTGACTACATCGGGATAATCAGCATCAGAGAGACGAACTTGGTTATATTTGGCAACATTAGGGAGAATTTTATCCCATAAACCAATTCCTTGGAAAATTTGTGCGGACAGCATATGTACAGCATAAGCCTGTCCTTTAGCCACTGCGGCTGATGCCACTCTAGCTTCAATGAGGAGGATATTTAAACCAGAGTCTTTCAAAGCAGCGGCTAAGGTTAAACCGACAATTCCACCACCGACTATAACCAAATCATAATCATATCCCCAGTAGGTTTCTGTGGGGGTGTGGGGAGAGGAAAGAGTGGGGGTAAGCTGGGAGAGGGACATTGTGAAGATAAATTACATAGTTTTAATTATTATTGTGACGCATAATCTGGCATTAATTCCCGCATAGCTTGGATTTCACTGCTGGTTATTTGCATAGCTGATTGATATTTCTGACTGGGTGGTGTCAAAATTAACTACATTACGGAAAGGCTTTAGTCATTAAAAAAAGATAAAATACCCCAAATACATACAAAAAGTTTGTACTTTTATAGGAAAATAGGCTGAAAACCCCGGAATTAACCCCTAAAAATTTTTAGGATTTTTAGGGGTTAATGTCTTTTAAGCCGGGGATGAAAGCCAATTAGAGGCTGTCTTCCTCCAGTGACTTGTGTTACACTACTTGTAACAGGAATGGTAATCAACCTGTATAAAAACCTAACTGCCTAAGGGCAATCTGTACCTTGACAATTAAATCTATGCGGTTCTACTGCATTGTTCTAGCTTCCTCCTAGCAGGCAACTACGGTCGGGCAGACCGAAAGTTAACGCTTGGGGAGAGTCCCACCTCTGAGCTAGATAACGCAAGGAGTCTAGTTTAAGTGGTCTCATTGAACCAGGAATCCCCGTGTCTTTAGACCGGGGAGTGTCAAAAAGTATAATTAAGAAAAAGATCAATAAATCTAGCTAAATAGGCTTATTTCTTCACCTATTGCTCCTAGATCCGGTTAAAGTTTCTTTCTAAACTAAAAAGTACCATTTTCCTGTGCCAACAACTAAGTTAGCATTCATAATCAAGGCGACGGTGTAAATTTCCCAGTTGAAGAGGCAAATAAAGGCGTGGGTCAGTATCAATCTGATGAATTAAAGCAGTATAATCCAGAAGCGTTGCCCTGGGCAAGCGCAGCTACCAATCGTTACTTTCGCTACCGTCCCTGGTTAGTATGGGGGCGACTACTGAGAATAATCTGGTCTTTTGCCGGATTTATATTCAGTCTCAAGTGGGACGACTGGCAAGACGAGGTAGAGGAAAATCAAGGGAAACGCGCTACCCAGTTGCGAACCCTACTTACCGATCTGGGTCCGACATTTATTAAAGTTGGTCAAGCCCTCTCGACTCGTCCCGACTTAATCCGCAAAGATTTCTTAGCAGAACTAATCAAGTTACAAGACCAGTTACCACCTTTTGATAATGATCTGGCATATCAGATCATTGAAACAGAATTAAATCGCTCAATTGGCGAAATCTTTCGGGAACTTTCCCCTCAACCTGTAGCAGCGGCTAGTTTGGGTCAAGTCTACCGGGGTCGCTTACTCAGTGGCGAGGAAGTGGCAGTCAAGGTACAACGCCCCAATTTACGCCCGTTACTGATAAAAGACCTGTATCTCATGCGTTGGGTTGCCAGTTGGCTTGCTCCCTGGCTACCGCTCAATCTCGGTCATGATTTAACTTTAATTGTGGACGAGTTTGGCACAAAGTTATTTGAGGAAATTGATTACATCAATGAAGGTCACAATGCGGAAAAGTTTGCCCATAATTTCCGTAATGACCCCCAGGTAAAAATTCCCAGTATTTACTGGAATTATACCAGCACTCATGTTTTAACTCTAGAATGGATTAATGGCTTTAAACTCACAGATACTCAGAATATTCAATCTGTAGGTTTAGACCCAGAATCAATCATTCAAATAGGTGTAACTACTGGTTTACAACAACTATTAGAGCATGGTTTTTTCCATGCCGATCCTCATCCTGGGAATTTGTTCGCTATGGCCGATGGTCGCATGGCTTACATTGATTTTGGTATGATGGATCAGTTGGAGGAAACCACTAAGGAAAGTTTAGTTGATGCTTTAGTGCATTTGGTAAATAAGGATTACGCTGATTTAGCGGCAGATTTTGTCAAATTGGGCTTTTTGGCAGCTAATACTAATATTGCCCCTATTGTGCCGGCATTAGAAGCGGTATTAGGAAATGCTATTGGTAAAAATGTCCAAGATTTCAACTTCAAAACCATTACCGATGAGTTTTCGGAATTGATGTATGAATATCCTTTCCGTGTACCGGCAAAGTTTGCTTTAATTATTCGTTCTTTGGTGACACAAGAAGGAATTGCGCTGAGTCTAAACCCCAATTTCAAAATTGTGGAAGTTGGTTATCCCTATATCGCCCGACGATTATTAACTGGGGAATCTCCCGCATTAAGGCGACGGCTATTGAATGTGTTGTTTAAAGATGGTAAATTTCAGTGGCAAAGGTTAGAAAATCTGATTACTATTGCTCGCACTGATAGCAATTTCGATGTTTTACCAACAGCGAAGATGGGTTTGGAATTCATCCTTTCCGAAGAGGGTAAATTTATCCGTCGTCAGTTGGTTTTAGCTATCACTGAAGATGACCGTTTGCACACAGAAGAAGTCCAACGTTTGTGGGATTTAGTCAAGGACGATTTACCCCCAAATCGTTTACTAAATGTCGCCATTAGCCTGTTAACAGAGTTCTCTAGAGAAGGTGTAGCAGCTATTTTAGCTAAATAATCTGTTACCAAATAAAAATGAATTTTCATAACAACCAGGAGTTTTAATGTACTATTACCCTCTGCAACCGCCTTATTTTTTACTATTAGTTGGTTTTCTCACTGCTTTCACTTCTGGGTTAGCTTTATCTGGAACATTGAAGGTAATTGTCCAACAATGGCCACAGGATAAATCTCCTAAAGAAAAGACTAATACTCGTTCTTTTTATAAACAATTATTAGTACCATTTATTGGTATTACTGGTGGTTCTTGCTTATTTCTTTGTTCTGGTTTTGAGATATTTGGGTTTCCTTTAGGAATGGCTTTAAGTATCGGTTTACCTATGAGTCTGCTAACTTGTTTCTTTATTTGGCGGCAGTTGGGAGGTTTGTTAGATTATGTTAAAAGCGAAGGAATGCAGTCTTTGGATTTAGATTCTTGGTCTTAGTAAGATTATCTTGTCTGAATCAGGATGTCCATGATTCAAGGATTTACAGGATGGAAAATACATTGTCTGAATCAGGATGTCCATGATTCAAGGATTTACAGGATAAAGAAATTAAATTCATTGTCTGAATCAGGATTTCCAGGATTAAAGGATTTACAGGATGAAGAAAATAGGTATCTTATTACCAATTACCAATCACCAATTACCAACTAGATAACTAGCAACTTACTATTGCTGATGATAGTTTTTGAGGAGAAAAAGCTAATGCAGATAATCCGTTTACCGGTACTTTCAGATAATTATATATTTTTACTGCATGATCCAGTGCGGAATATTGCGGCTGTTGTTGATCCTGCGGAAGCACAACCAGTTTTAGAGGAATTGACGAAACTCAAGGCTGAATTAGTAGCAATTTTTAATACTCATCATCATGGCGATCATGTGGGTGGAAATACAGGGTTGATGAAGGAATTTCCCGATGTGAAAGTTTATGGAGGTGCGGAAGATCGGGGAAGGATTCCGGGACAACAGGTGTTTTTGCAGGAAGGCGATCGCATCCAATTTAGCGATCGCACTGCTAATATATTCTTTGTACCTGGACATACTCGCGCTCATATTGCCTACTATTTCCCCCCAGCAAGTCCAGGAGAGCCTGGAGAATTGTTTTGTGGTGATACATTGTTTGCGGGAGGTTGTGGTCGTTTATTTGAAGGTACACCGGGGCAAATGGTAGATTCTTTAACTAAACTCCGGGCTTTACCTGATCATACTCGCGTCTGGTGCGCCCATGAATACACTTTAAGCAATTTGCGTTTTGCGGTGACTGTGGATGCTGAAAATGCAGATTTACAAAAACGCTACCAAGATGTTAAAGCTCAACGGGATGGGAATGAAGCGACAGTTCCATCAATACTAGGAGTGGAAAAACTCACAAATCCTTTTTTACGTTGGGAAGAACCATCTCTACAAGCAACAGCGAAAAGTAAAGAAGGAGTCCAAACCTTTGCTCGAATTCGAGGGATGAAGGATAATTTTTAGTCATTGGTCAGTTGTCAGTGGTTAAGAATTTTCTGGTTATCTTCTTTGTGTGTCCCTTCTCAACTCCTTTTTTGATATTTCTGACATTTGGTATTGCGATCGCTCCCCAAACTTCGCTAGAATCTTGAGGCTGTGGGTATGTTCAAAGTCGCTGAGGATCAAGCTACAATTTTGTGAGCCACTCTGATGACACCCAAATAACTAAGATTTTACAAAGAAAAGCGAAAAACAATGGCGAAACGTGTGCAATTAGTTTTAACAAAAGATGTTACCAAGCTGGGAAAACTCGGTGATTTGGTGGAAGTAGCTCCCGGTTATGCTCGTAACTACCTCATTCCCCAGAGTTTAGCCGCTCGTGCTACACCTGGTCTGCTCAAACAAGTGGAACGCCGACGCGAGAAAGAATATCAAAGACAATTAGAACTCAAACAACAAGCAACTGAGCAAAAAACAGCTTTAGAAAATATTGCTGGTTTAAAAATTGCCAAGCAAGTTGGGGAAAATGAAGCTATTTTCGGAACTGTTACTACTCAAGATGTTGCAGATGCAATTCAAGCAGTAGCTAGTCTAGAAATAGATCGTCGCGGGATTACTATTCCCGATATTAGCCAATTGGGTACTTACAAAGCTGAAATTAAACTCCATTCTGAAGTAACAGCAGTAATTAACATTGAAGTCGTCTCTAACTAACGGTGACTTAATTAATCACCACAGATGATATATCTGTGGTTATCAATATTTTCCTATCGGTTTTGGATGATTAGGTAAAAATCCAAAATCGCTAAAATTTAAAATTCTATGGCTGAAGAACTAAGTTTTCAAGGTGATGGTAGTAATCGCGTCCCACCTCAAAACATCGAAGCAGAAGAAGCGATTCTAGGAGGTATTCTACTAGATCCAGAGGCAATTGGTCGAGTGAGCGATCGCCTAGTTCCCGAAGCATTTTATATTAGCGCCCATACAACCATCTATCAAGCCGCCCTGCGTCTGCATACCCAGCAAAAACCTACAGACTTACTTTCTATAACTAGTTGGTTGACAGACAATGATCAATTAACACAAATTGGTGGCAGAAACAAACTAGCAACATTAGTGGACCGCACAGTTTCCGCAGTCAATATTGATGCCTTAGCAGGGTTAGTCATGGAAAAATACCTGCGTCGGCAATTAATCAAAGCTGGGAATGAAATTGTTCATCTTGGTTTTGAAACAGAAACAGAATTACCAATTGTTCTTGATAATGCCGAACAAAAAGTTTTTAACGTCACCCAACAAAAAACCCAATCGGGATTAGTTCATATTGGTGACACTTTAACTAATACTTTTCAAGATATTGAAACTCGACATCAAGGAATTGCTTTACCAGGAATACCCTGTGGTTTTTATGATTTAGATGCTATGACCAGTGGTTTTCAGCGTTCTGATTTAATCATCGTCGCTGCTAGGCCGTCAATGGGAAAAACAGCATTTTGCTTAAACCTAGCTCATAATATTGCGGCTGTTTATCAATTACCAGTGGCGGTATTTAGTTTAGAAATGTCTAAAGAACAGCTAGTACAGAGACTATTAGCTAGTGAAGCAGGAATCGAAAGCAGTTATTTAAGAAGTGGACGCATTAGTCAAACGCAGTGGGAACCTTTAATTCGTGCGATTCATCAGCTATCAGAAACTCCAATTTTTATTGATGATACCGCAAATATTACAGTTACCCAAATACGAAGTCAAGCGAGAAGATTGCAAGCTGAACAAAATAAAGATTTGGGATTAATAGTAATAGATTATTTGCAATTAATGGAAGGAGCAGGTGATAATCGTGTCCAAGAATTATCAAGAATCACCCGTTCTTTAAAAGGTTTAGCCAGAGAATTATCTGTACCAATCATTGCGTTATCTCAATTAAGTCGTGGTGTAGAAGCCAGAACTAATAAACGTCCTATGTTATCGGATTTGAGAGAATCTGGTTGTTTAACAGGAGATTCTTTAGTAACATTAGCGGATGATGGAATACCAGTCGCAATTAAAGATTTAGTAGGTAAATCTGGCTTTGCCATTTGGGCATTAAATGAAAATACAATGAAGTTAGAGAAAGCTATTGTTACTAACGCATTTTCTACAGGCATTAAACCAGTATTTACATTAAAAACTCGATTAGGTAGAAAAATTCGTGCTACTGCCAATCATCAATTTTTAACTATTAATGGTTGGAAAAGATTAGATGAATTAAATTTGCAACAACATCTCTGTTTGCCTAGATATATTCCTAGTGCAGCGAAAGAAACGATGACTTATGCTGAAGTTGCATTATTGGGACATTTAATTGGTGATGGTTGTACATTACCACGTCATGCTATTCAATACACAACGAGAGAGATAGATTTAGCAGAAAATGTTGCCTTTTTAGCAAAAGAAGTTTTTGGAGAATCAATTATTCCTAGAATTTCACCTGAACGTGGTTGGTATCAAGTTTACCTGTCAGCATCAAAACACTTAACTCATAATGTAAGAAATCCAATAGCTAAATGGCTGGATTATCTTGGTATTTTTGGATTAAGATCCTATGAGAAATTTGTTCCTCAAGCACTACTTCAACAGTCCGAAGATTTAATAACCTGCTTTTTAAGACATTTATGGAGTACAGATGGGTCTATCAAATTATTAGATGGAAAACGTCCAAGACCGATTGCATATTATTCAAGTAGCAGTGAAAGACTAGCTTTTGATGTCCAGACACTTTTGTTGAGATTGGGTATTAATGCAAAACTCAAAATGATTCCTCAGCCTGGTAAGGGTAGAAATCAATATCATGTAACAATTACTGGTAAGCCAGACCTTGAGTTATTTATTCAAAAGGTTAAGGCAGTAGGAGAATACAAACTAAGTTCATTGCAACAAATTTCTGATCATCTTGGAAAAACTATTCATAACACCAACAGAGATATAATCCCTAAAGAAATATGGAAAACACTTGTTGTACCATCAATGCAAGTTATTGGCATGACAACTAGAGAATTACAATCTTCGTTGGATATGTCCTACTGTGGTACTACTCTTTATAAATCAAATTTAAGTAGAGATAGAGCCTTTAAAGTTGGCAATGTTGTTCAATCTCCAAAATTAATTAACCTTGCCAATAGTGATGTTTATTGGGATGAGATTATCTCAATTGAATTAGATGGAGAAGAAGAAGTATTTGATTTAACAGTTCCTCATTTGCATAATTTTGTTGCCAATAATATCATTGTTCACAATTCAATTGAACAAGATGCAGATATAGTAATGATGTTATACCGCGATGAATATTATTCACCAGATACCCCAGATAGAGGTATTGCAGAAGTACATTTAGCTAAACATCGGAACGGACCAACAGGAACAATTAAACTATTATTTGATCCACAATTTACAAAGTTTAAAAATCTCGCTAAACCAAATAATAATTGGTAATATGTCAAAAAAGAATTATTTCAGCTTGATATTACTATTTGTTTCTATTAATATTGGTAGTATTCAAAAAATAGCTAAGGCACAAACACCAGTTCCAGAAGTTACGAATATAAAATCAATTTGTCCTGCTCAATTATCATCTGCTATTAATACTATTATCAATCATCCTCAATTTAGTCGAGTCCGTTGGGGGATTTTAATTAAAACATTATCATCAGAAAAAATTCTTTATAGTCAAGATTCTCAAAAATATTTTATTTCTGCTTCTAATATGAAGCTATTTACTACCGCAGCAGCATTACAAAAATTGGGGGCAGATTTTCGGATTCGTACCTCTATTTATGATGAAGGTAATGGTGTTTTGCGTGTAGTGGGAAGGGGAGATCCTAGTTTCAAAAATGCTCAATTAACAATATTATCAAAACAACTATATACGCAGGGAATTCGGCAAATTAATCAGTTAATTGCTGATGATAGTTATTTTCAAGGTGAAGTAGTTAATTCCAGTTGGGAATGGGAAGATATACAGGCTGATTATGGCGCACCTGTTAATAGTCTAATTGTCAATGAAAATGCTTCTACTTTAACTTCTTTACCCCAAACTATTGGACAACCATTAAAGATTCAATGGAATGATCCTACAGAAACATATCACTGGAAAGTTGAAAATAATTCCGTCACCACTGAAGCCGATAAACCTGGTTTTGTAGAAGTAAATCGTGACTTAAAAGGACAGATTATCAGAATAAATGGACAATTAGCTGTAAATTCTCAACCAGATATTACGGGTTTAGCTGTATTTGATCCAATTGCCAATTTTATCAGACAGTTTCGCCAAAATTTAGCTAAAGAGGGAATTACAGTTAAAGAAACTGTAAATAGTAATCTGAGTAAAAATGACAAAGAAATAGCCGCAGTAGAATCTCCACCTTTAGCGGAATTATTGATAGAGACAAATGTGAATAGTAATAATTTATATGCTGAGGCTTTATTAAGAAGTTTAGCTATAAAAAAACCAAGAGAAAAAAATCAAAATACGGCCGATATTGGATTACGAGTTGTCAGAGAAACTTTAACTCAATTGGGAGTTGAACCAGAAGGTTATGTAATTGTAGATGGTTCTGGTTTATCTCGGAAAAATTTAACAACTCCAGCCGCATTGGTGCAAGTTTTACAAGGAATTGGTAAATCACCTCAAGCAGAAGTTTTTCGGGCTTCCTTGCCTATTGCAGGTGTAAATGGGACTTTAAAAAATCGGTTTCTTAATACTGCTGCTGCGGGAATGGTGCAAGCAAAAACAGGTTCAATGACAGGAATTTCTGCTTTATCTGGATATATGAATGCACCTAATTATGAACCGTTGGTTTTTAGTATTATCGTGAATCAATCTGAACAACCGGGGAAAGTTATGAGAACAGCAATAGATGAAATTGTAGTTTTATTGGCGCAGTTAAAACGATGTTAAACCTTCAATCAAGTTATTACAAAATCAAGCGATGCTACCCCGTTTTCTCGCTTCTTTGGAGGAAATGCCGACATTTTTTATCCCAGCTTTAATCATTTGTCGTTCTAAAAGGGCAAAGAACCGAGTTCTATCACCACCTCTGACTACAGCCTGATTATGGGCTTCCGCGATCGCTACAGGATAACCATATCCTTTTTGTACCTGTGCCAACATTAATCCTAGTGCTTGATCAAACATGATGGAATTTTCTGCCACCCAAGCGGGAACTTCAATCCGGGCAATTTCTGTCCCGACATGGACGTAACAAAAATAAATAATTTGCTCGTCATACAATTCTAAAATTCGGGCATTACTCCGCCATAATGGTCCGCGTTGTCCAGGTTGAAGTTGGCTTGTCCATAAGGTTGTGTCTCGCAATGTATCAAATTTTTTACAAGGTACGTATTCTAGTTGATTGGGACAATGGGTAATACAATCGGGGACAGGATGAGGACAAGCTAAAAAGCGTAAAAAGTTGGTGGCTTCGGTGCTACGAGAGGCACTAAGATAACCCATGAGGGGGATTTGGGCTTGTTGGAGTTTTTGCCAAGCTTCTAAAACCGGAGGTAAAATCATATCCCTGGCATCCATCGGTAACTGATCTAAAAACCAGTATATCAACGAACCATCTGTCATTGCTAAGACTGGGGCTTCTGTCCTGGTACTACAAGCCAGTTCCGCTAATACGGTAGCCTCAGAGGCTGTGCGCCGATAACCCATCCATTCATCCGTTCTAATGCCCCACTGACGCGATATATATAAATCTTCAGGGCGATAAAATACCTCCGGTAAACTATCGAGAATCGGGTGAATATCTTGACCATAGTGTAAAACAACTCTGCCGATATTCAGTAAGTAACAATACGCAATTTCGTGATGATTTGGGGCAATTTGCGAACCATCTGTAGAAATAACAGTATGAACTTTGGGGGGAACAGGAATAGTAATACAGGTTTCGAGAGGTTCAATGGGTGTAGCATTCGCAAAAATAATCCGATTTCGCCATTCTTCTTGACGTTTAACTAACTCTTCTTGACACTCAAACGCCTTTTTTAAATATTCTTGTGCTAATTCCAACCGCTGATGACTTGCAGCCACTTCTGAATTTAAATGTTGACTGAAACCTTGCATTTGTCTCGATATTTTTGTTAAATCAAGCATATTAGTTGAGTCTATTTGTGTTGATGTAAGTAAATGCCATATAATTAATAACTGTATGCTAATAATTGGAAAAATAGCGTCATGAAAAAATGGAAATTAACAATTACAACTCTCATATTAGGAACTATATTATATAGTCCAAAGGTGAGCGCTAAGAATTTGGCAAATATTTCCGATTTTAGAATAAAATCAGCACTGTTAGCACAATCTGATCCGAAAGAGGCTATAGTATATTTTCATCGAGGCATTAACCGCCATACATCAGGAGATACAAAAGGGGCAATTGAAGAATATAATCAAGCCTTGCAGTTACATCCTAATTTTCCTGAAGTTTACTATAAAAGAGGGATATCTCGCCATAAATTGGGAGACTTGAAAGGAGCAATTTTAGATTATAATAAAGCAATCAGTCTTAATGCTAACTATCCTGGTATCTACAATCATCGCGGATTTACTCGTCATAATTTGGGAGATTTAAAAGGTGCTATTGCGGATTTTAACAAAGCATTAAGTCTTAATCCTAACTTTCCTGAAGCTTACCAGAATCGGGGTATTACTCGCAATGCTTTGGGTGATAAACAGGGAGCAATTACTGATTTGACAACAGCAGCTAACTTATTTCAACAACAAAAAAGAATCACTAATTATCAAGAGGTAATTGATTTAATTCAAAAGATTAAGATCCCCGACTTCTTAAAGAAGTCGGGGATCTAGATTATAACCAAGTGGAAAAATCGTGAGCAAAATGGGAAAGTGATATTAGCTGAATGCGTGGATCATTTTTTCCTGCTTCCCGTTCTGGTTGAGTGTTATAACCCCAATCAGCTAAGAAAAGTTTGACATGATTTAAGTCGGATTGCTGTTGGACTAATTGTAATGTTTTTAATCTATCTTCCACAAACCATAAACTCGCAGGTTGGATATTTGCTTTCTTGATTAATTCGCGCAGAGTTTCATATTTTGGGCGTTTTACTTCCTTCCCAAAAATATTTTCTGGGGGTAAATTAACTCCTTCTTGTTGTAACAATTGCTTGACAAATCGCCCTTCTTTGGTAGTAACAATATATAACTGGACTTCACTTTCAAGAGTTATTTTCAGTCGTTCTATCACACCAGGATAGAATTTATGCAAACTTAACCAACCATTTAAATCTGTCTGAATCCATTCATCTCGCAAATGATCTAATTTGCTAGAAACTGCTTTTGCTTCTAGGTGATCTGCGGCTAAAATTTGGGGAGTGATAGTTGTCCATGATTGCAGAATTTGCTCATCATCAAAACCTTCAATTAAGGCTTTAATTAAAACAGGCATTTCCCAACCAGTTTCAATTACAGGACGTAAGCGATAGAATCTCAAAGCTAAATCATCTGGTGGTGTATCGTTAATCGGCGACCAAATTTGACAGTAGGTACGCCACGCTACCTCAAAATACTCAATTAGTCCATCGCAAACCACTCCATCAAAGTCTAAAGCCAAAATCGTGGGACTATTTGCTGTCATTGTTCTGAGGGTAAAAACTGCTTTTGTTAGCTTACCGCACCTTTATCTATGGATATGTAGCAATTATTAGTTGTAGTGAGAATTAATTACTAACTTTGTTGATATTTTCTATAATAAGATTTATTACAAAAGTTCATTCGCTCAAAAAAATAAGGATTTTACTGTGATTATAGATACTAAGTTGTCAGAGGATATGGGTGAAACCATTAACCAGTTGCAAGAGGATGAGGGACTATTCCAATGGACGAAGCAGTGGTATCCAGTCGCAGTTATAGAATTTTTAGATGCGTCACGTCCTCACGCTATGCAGTTACTAGGTAAAGATATTGTTTTATGGCGAGATGGTTCTAGTAAATGGCGTTGTTTTGAAAATTTTTGTCCTCACCGACTAGCGCCTCTATCAGAAGGGCGTGTTGAACCAGATGGAACGCTGATGTGTGCGTATCATGGTTGGCGGTTTGATGCGGATGGTAAGTGTGTGAGTATACCGCAGTCCATAGATAAAGAAACTGAAGCCAAGCATTGCGCTAATTCTAAATCATGTGCGATCGCTTATCCTACTCAAGAACTGCAAGGACTTCTCTGGATATGGGCTGAATCGGGTAATCAAGCCCAAATTGAAAGTAAATTGAGAAAACCGCGTCTAGTTCCCGAACTTGAGCAAAATTCAGATAGGGTAGTTAAATTATTTTGGAATTTTCGTGATTTACCCTATGGTTGGGATTATTTCATGGAAAATGTGTCAGATCCAGCCCATGTTCCCGTTTCTCATCATGGACTTGTAGGCGATCGCTATCGAGATGCTAAATACTATGACATGATTCGACTTCGAGAAATATCTACCCAGGAGGGGTTTTCTTTTGCAATTCAACCTCCAGCGCCCAATATTCAAGAAGCGGTGCATGACTTCCAGCCACCTTGTCAAATGAGAATTGCTTCCACATTTAAAGATGGGGGACAACTAATTTTAGTCTTATATGCCACTCCAACTCGTCCGGGTTGGTGTCGTCATATAGGTTGTCAAGTATTAGTTAAAAATGAAGCAGGTAAAAAACCAGGTGGTTTAGCAATCTTTGGTTTACCAATGCCAATTTGGTTAGGTCATGTTTTAGCTTCTCTATTTTTACATCAAGATGCAGTATTTCTCCATTACCAAGAAAAGATTATCGCCCAACGTAAAAAAGGTGCATGGTTGAATGAAGTTTTTACCCCAAATCCTCAAGATAAAATGGTGATTACATTTCGCCAATGGCTAGAAAAACGCGCAGGTGGAACTATACCTTGGGCAGAAGAATGTAATTCGGAACTACCATCAGCAGAGTCAGATAAAAAGAAATTATTTGATGTTTGGACAACTCATACTCAACATTGTCAAGTTTGCCAAGATGCTTTAAAAAATATTCAGCGACTCTCTTTATCAGCTTATATAATGAGTGCTGTATGTTTGTGTTTAGCAGTGATTTTAGATGCTAGAAATATAGCCACACAAGGAGAAACAGCATCTATTTTTAGTGTTCTTCCTCCCACACAATTCTGGTTAGCAATTAGTGGAGGAATTCTATTAGCAATTCTGGGATACTTCCTGAAAAAATTCACCAATCTTTTTCACGTTTATGAATTTGAACACGCCAAAAATAATTAAGAAAATTGCTGAAAAGACAACGGCAATATAATTCATGACTAATAGAAAATCCTGATTTTTCAAATCACATAGGTAGCCTTCCCCCAGGGAAGGCACTTTTCGTTTTATCTGTGTGGATGTGATTTATAATCGCCCAGTCTAGTATTAATTGAAATATTTGCGTAAAGATACGTGATAATTGTGATTACTTATCAATAAGTCTACAAATAGGTTAGGAGTATAGAGAATGGGACTGTGGAAATTGTTGACAACCAATGTTCAGGATTTGAAATTGGGACAAGGGGTAGAAGTGGTTAAAACTGGCTCTGAAGCCGCCAAAGCCGTGTTAGACCTGGCAAAGGCTGTAAATGAGCAAAAATCAAAATTGTCCGACCTCAAGCCCTATGTAGAACAAATATCCTCGCTTTTAGATGTCCTCAATAGTCCACTTGGTCAGGTTGCTGGTGCAGTCATTCCTTTTGCACCTATTGCGTTGACTATGATTAAGTTGATTATTGACCAGACGCAAAAAGAGTTAAATTTAGAACAGTGTGTAGCACTTGTCAGCCAAGCTGCTTATTTAGAAAGCTTTCAGGCACTTCTCAAAGAACAGCCAGAATTAATAGATAAATTAAATCAATCTCCTGCTTCTGATGCAGTTGCACGACAGATTAAAAAATTGGGTGAACAGGAATTAGATGAACGGGAAGCGAAAAAAGCCATAGTTTATTTCCATGAATCCAAATTAGCAGCATCATTCAATGAAGTTTTACAACAACGTTTACAAGAAGCAGGTTTAGAAGCAGCAAAAGCCGAAATATTAACTGAACAGGTAGCACGAAAAACCGATGAATATCTGTTATCTTCACTGGTAGAAACGGGAGATAAAGTTAAGCAATTAGTACAATGGTATAGTGCTGGCGGAAAGGAACAGCTAGAGAAATACCTGAGTCTTGAAGATTATTTAGAACAGCAAATTAAACCTAAACCCGAAGAAAAGATTTTTGACGAAAAAGAAATCACCTTTCGAGATTTGTATGTTCCTCTGCAAGTGCGACCAGTAGATGATAATGGTAAACCTGTTGGAGATGAAAAAGAGCAAATAGAGGAATGGGTCATAAAAATGCTTAATGACCCAGATAAAAATCAAAAAGTTTTGTTTATTCAGGGTGAAGCAGGAAGGGGAAAGAGTGTCTTTAGTCGGATGTTTGCTGATAGGGTGCGGCGAGAATTACACCCCAACTTTACACCAATTTTAATCCGCTTGCGGGATTTGCGGGTGTTAGCGAATAATCTGACGGAGACGCTGGAGAACCAACTAGAAACTTTTGATTTTGTTAGTAGTGATTCTGGTTGGTTGACGGATAAAAAAACTCGATTTTTATTTTTGTTAGATGGGTTTGATGAACTTTTGTTAGAAGGACGAGCAACCGGAGGACTACAAGAATTTTTACAGCAAGTAGAGAGTTTTCAAAATAATAGCCATCATCGGTTTTTGGTTACAGGTCGCCCTTTAGCATTGCAAGGAATTGAGCGGTTGCTTACTCAAACTAAAAGTTTGGCACGAGTTGAACTTCAGCCAATGGATGATGCAATTAGGGAAACATGGCTGAATAAATGGAAGGCTAAAGTTGGTAATCAGGAAACAACTGAATTTAAGGAATTTTTACAAGCTTGCCCAGAAGAAATTAAAGACAACCTAGCGCGAGAACCCTTACTGCTTTATCTCTTAGCAAAAATGCACCGGAAAAAACATTTTAATGCTCAGATGTTTGCAGGTGCGGAAGGAATTAAAGCCAAAATTCTTATTTACGATACGTCAATTAACTGGGTGTTGGAAGAACAGCGTCAGGATAAAGAAAACCTGCGTTTAGCTGGACTAGAAAGCGAAGATTTGCGAGAGTTTTTAACTGAGGTGGCTTTGTGTGTGGTGCAGTCTGGTAATGAATCTGCCAATATCAAAATGTTAGAGGCGAGAATTAAAGATAATCCACCCATTGCCAATTTACTTCAGCAAGCCAGAGAGGAGATACCCTACGAAAATCTGAAAGAAGAGAAAGCTTTAAATAACCTAGTAACAGCTTTTTACATTAAACCTGCTTCTGGGAAAGAAGGCGGTTCAATGGAGTTTGTTCACAAAAGTTTTGGCGAGTTTTTATTTGCAGAACGTTTGGTAACAAGTTTCCACAACTGGACAAAGACAATACTTAATGGTAGGCGTGAAAAAGATTTAATTTCAACAGAGGTGATGGATAAACAAATTTATGATTTGTTGGGTTATGGGAATTTAACGCCGGAAATTGTTGAATATTTAATGGGTTTATTAGCTGAAAAATCAGAGTTTGATGCTAAATGCTATGTAAAACTGTTTCAAAGATTGGAGGATTTTTATCTGCGTTGGTGCGATGGGGAATTTATTGATGCACCTCCAGAAACAGAAATCTTGCCTCTGTTTAAAAAAGAGCAGTTGAAGAAACTATTACCGGAGCGAGAAAAACATTTGGGACTGCGACAGGTGGATGTGTACACAGGTCTGAATGTGTTGGTTTTGTTACTGGAGTTGCATCGTTACGCTAAATCAAAGGATGACTTGAAAGACGAAATCAGCTTTCATCCTTGTGGTCAGCCTAATACAGAAGGGTTTGATGACAAACGCTTACTTTGCATCATTGGCTATAGTCTGTGCCTGGGGGCTTATACCTATCAACAAATCCTGAGATTCTTTTTTATCGGTGCAAACCTCAGCAATGCCGACCTCAGCGGTGCTGATCTCAGCGTTGTCGACCTCAGCAATGCCTACCTCAGCGGTGCTGACTTCAGCAATGCCTACCTCAGCGGTGCTGATCTCAGCGGTGTCGACCTCAGCGATGCAAACCTCAACGGTGCAAACCTCAACGGTGCAAATCTCAACGGTGCAAACCTCAGCGGTGTCTACCTCAGCAGTGCAAACCTCAACGGTGCAAATCTCAACGGTGCAAACCTCAGCGGTGTCTACCTCAGCAGTGCAAACCTCAGCGGTGCAAACCTCAGCCGTGCAAACCTCAGCGGTGCAAACCTCAGCCGTGCAAACCTCCAAGAAATTAAATGGAATGATAAGACAAATTGGGTAAATGCTAGAGGTTTACATCAAGTAACTGATATTTCTTCAAAGTTGGTGCAACAACCATTGTTTTCTGCTGCGGTGACGTTAAGTGAGGGGATGAGTTTGGCAGAAGAAGGTAAGGTTGCAGAAGCTATTCAAGCTTACAATCAGGCGTTAAACATAGACCCTAATTTACCGATTTCTGCCCAATCTTGGAATACTTTGGGTTGGTTTGGTTGTCTACATGGTTATACGGGTGATGCTCTTTACGCCTGTGAAAACGCAGTCAGCCTAGAACCTGATAATCCAGAGTATCAAGATAGTCGGGGACTGGCTAGGGCATTAACAGGTGATTTAGTTGCGGCATTGGCAGACTTTCAAACATTTGTAGAAAGCAAGAGATTTAATAATTTGCCCGAAGCTATGAAACAGCGCCGACTTCGTTGGATAGAAGCACTCAAAGCTGGGATAAATCCCTTTACTTCAGATGAATTGGAGGAACTGCGAAGGAGTGAGGGTAACTCTCTTTTCACATCTTAAACTCTAGTTTTGGCGATTTCTATCGCCAGACTTTCTATTTCCTATTCCCACTAGGGATCAAAATCCCATGTCGAGGACTAAACAACAAAGCCAACGTAAACAAACCCGAAACTACTAACACAATCGCTGGACCAGAAGGTAAATTATAAAAGTAGCTGAAATACATTCCGCTAATGCTGGAAATTACCCCAATTACCGCCCCTAAAATCATCACTTCATGTAAACGTTTCACTAATAAAAAAGCAGTTGCCCCTGGAGTAATTAAAAGTGATAATACTAAAATCACGCCTACAGCTTTCATACTGGCAACAATTGTTAAAGCAATTAACAACATTAAACCAAAGTTTAAACGATTAACTGGTAAACCCGCAGCTTGTGCGCCTAAAGGATCAAAAGTGTAAAATAACAGTTCTTTATATAATAGAAAAACTACTATTAAAACAATAGCTGCAATAATAGCTGTATCTCGTACTTCGTCCCCGGTTACGCCTAAAATATTGCCAAAAAGAAAATGATTCAAATCAATTTTATTATCTTTTTGAATAACTGTAATTAAGGTGACACCAAGGGCAAAAAAGGCAGAAAAAACTATGCCCATAGCGGCATCTTCTTTGATAGGAGATCGGGTTTTAATTACGGCGATCGCCATTGTACTTAAAACACCAGCAATAAATGCCCCGACAAAGATATTAGCACCGATCATAAAGGCTATAGCAAGCCCTGGTAAGACTGAATGGCTAATAGCATCTCCCAGTAATGCGAGGCGTTGTACCATTAAATAACTACCGACAATGGCACACAATAAGCCTACTAATATGGCGATGATTAAGGAACGCTGCATGAAGCCATATTGCAACGGTTCTATTAGTGCTTGAAGCATAGATGAAAATGAACCACGAAGGAGCGAAGTAAGCGAAGGAAGAGAGGAAGAAAATACCAATTTTATGTGATGCTGCACAGAATTATAAAACACGACGATTCAGTTAAGCCTAAAAATCTTTTTTAAAACGAACCACAGAGACAGAGAGGACACAGAGACAAGAGAAGAACAAATTCTTAACTGAACTGTATTGAATTATAAAATCAATTAATTCATCCGCGTTTATCTGCGTTTATCTGCGTTCAATTATTCTTGAAATTTTATTCTATGCACCTTCATTAGAATTTGGTATTAGTCGTTATTATGCTGCGTCGGAAAAGTACATGACTTTGCCACTATAAGCACGATATAAGTTTTCTTCTGTTAAGACTTGTTGGCGTGAACCTGTGGCAATTAATTCACAATTAAGTAAGATTAAATCATCAAAATGGGTGATTGATTCACCTAAATCATGATTAACTACTAGGACGATTTTATTGTTTTTTGCTAGTTCTTGAAAAACTTCAAAAATGATAGCTTGGGTTTTTTGATCTATCCCTACAAATGGTTCATCAAAACAGAAAATTTCTGCTTCTTGAGTTAAAGCCCTGGCTAAAAATACCCGTTGTTGTTGTCCTCCTGAAAGTTCACCAATGGGGCGATTTTTTAATTCTCCTATTCCGACTCGTTCTAATGCTTGTTTGGCGATTTGGCGGCTAACTGTGGAAAAACTCCGTAACCATCCTGTTTTTTTGACACGCCCCATCATGACGACATCCCACACGGTAGCGGGGTAATTCCAGTCAATTTGGCTACGTTGTGGTATGTATGCAACTTTTTCTAGTTGCTGCATTAAAGGCTTGTTATCGTATAAAACTTGACCACTAATCATGGGAACTAATCCCAAAAGGGCTTTCATTAATGTACTTTTACCAGCCCCATTTGGTCCAAAAATGCCTGTGATTCTTCCTGGCTTAATTGTGCAATTAACGTCTCTCAATGCTTCTTGTGTGCGGTAATGTACGCCTACATTGGTGATGTTAATTGCTGTTGAGGAATTCATGTCAATGGATTTAATAACTTGTGTCAGTATATCTACTTGATTTTTGGGAGATAGGCTAAATTTTTGGTAAAAAGAAACGTTTTGCATAACCCTAATTAAAATACTTATTTTTTGAGTTTACTATAAAAATGAGAGAAATATGAAAATATATATAATTAGAAGTAATCACTGAGATAAATGAAACTAATGCTTAATATAATGTATGACTTATTACTGAAACCCCTCTCCAAACCTCTCCCCTGTGAGGAGAGAGGCTTTTATTCTTACTCCCCTTCCCTCGCAGGGAAGGGGTTGGGGGTTAGGTTCTCTTTACTTAATCCCCTTTGTCTAGGAATTTTCTTATCTTTGGCTTTAATGGGTTGTACTCCCAACTCCCAACCCCAGGGAAATACTCAGCCACAGGTTGTAGCAACAAGTACCATTATTGCTGATTTAGCTGAAGAAATTGGCGGAGAAGAAGTACAAATTACGGGAATTCTCAAACCAGGTGCGGACCCTCATGTTTACGAACCTGTACCCGCAGATAGTCGGGTTTTGGAAAAAGCTAACTTGATTTTGTATAACGGTTACAATTTAGAACCGGGACTTATTAAGTTAATGAATGCGACTGGAGGGAAAGCGAAAAAAATAGCTGTGGGAGAAGTTGTTAAATCTTTAAAATTAGATAAAGGTAAAGGGCAAATTATCCCAGATCCTCATGTTTGGGGCAGTGCAGAAAATGTTATATCTATGGTAAAAGCGATTCGAGATAGTTTAATTGAATTGTCACCAGAAGATCAAGAAAAATTTACTCAAAATGCCGAAAGGCTAACTGATGAATTACAACAATTACATCTTTGGATTATTCAAGAAATTCAAACTATTCCCGCAGATAAAAGGAAACTCATCACTACCCATGATGCTTTTCAATATTACGGAAATGCTTATAAAATAGCAATTTCTGGAACTTTAATTGGCATTAGTACGGAGGAACAACCAAGCGCCCAAACTGTAAAAAAGTTAGTTGAATCAGTTAAAAAAATAGGTGTTCCCGCTATTTTTGCCGAAACGACAATTAACCCAGCTTTAATTAAAACAGTAGCCGAAGAAGCCGGAGTAAAATTAGCACCTACTCCACTTTATTCTGATTCTATTGGGGCAAAGGGTAGTAATGGTGATACTTATATAAAAATGATGGCAGCAAATACCCGCGCTATTGTTGAAGCATTGGGGGGAAAATATACGCCATTTCCATTAAAGAGTCAAAAATAAGGATTAAATCCCCGACTTCTTAGAGAAGTCGGGGATCTGATTGATTAATTAACAAACTTGTTTACGAGTTGCTTCTGTGTCTATGGGTTTAATCAGAAATAGCTTGAACATATACCAAAAAATCATTAGAGTTAAGGGAATTTTTTGGATAAATTTCGCAATTTTCCAATCATTGATTTGATTGAGATCAATTATTTTCTGATTATAGACAGCACATTGTTCTAAATACCAGAAAAAGTAAGGGTGATTGGTATTTAAAATAATTGGAAATGCTTTAGCTGCGGTTTTGTTAGTTTCTTCAACTACTTGAGTATTGTATTGACGAGGATGAATCCCTAATATTTCATAGAAATTACCTCTTTCAAATACTGTCATAGTGTGGGTAGCAAACACAGTTATCAAGAAAAACCGCACCCATAAGCGAGATTTCCAATTATTCCATAATTGGGGTTGAGAACGTAACAAAGCTTTGAAAAAATCACCGTGTCTATTCTCATCTTGACACCAGCTTTCAAACTTCCGAAATAGGGGATAAAACTGGTATTCGGGATTTTTTTCCATGTGACGAAATACTAAAATATAACGCCAATAACCTATTTTTTCTGATAGGTAAACTGTGTAAATAACCCACTCAATTGGGAAAAATGTATAGGTACGATTTTTAGTGAGATAACTCAAGTCAAGAGAAAGGTTAAAATCTGCCATTGACTTATTCAGAAATCCCGCATGACGGGCTTCATCTCGCGCTAAATAAGCAAATGCTTCTGATAGTAAAGCGTTACTGTCTTTAAGACGACGAGATAATTCTTTAAACAGTAAAAACCCGGAAAATTCTGAAGTACAAGAACGTTCTAAAAAGTCAATGAAAGCCAGTCGTTTTTCACCAACAATGTGATCCCAACCTTGCTTAAATTCATCATCGCGCACAAAGTGATGACGGTTATAATCAGCCTTGAGTTCGTCAATTACAGACCTTAATTCCGTTTCATACCCAGAAATATCCATTTTTGCCACTGTGTCAAAATCAGTGGTATAAAAACGGGGTGTTAATAATGTTTCTTGAACTGGCACTTTTACACCTGATTTCGATAAATCAAGTGGGGGTTTATCGAACGATTTAACCATAAGTAGTCCCTTTACCATTGTCTGCCTTAAAATTATATAAGCATAAATATTTGTTATTAGTCATCAGTTAAATTATTGAAACTAATTCTTACAAAAATACTGAATTATCTTTAATTCTCCCATAGTTTAAATACCTATTTACTAAACAAATGTATTTATGAAACCATAAATAAATATGAATACTCTTATAGTTATACAAAGAATAATAGTTAAATGATTTCAGGAGCAGTAAAACTAGCCGAAATCTGCATCGGTAGTAATTTGTGCTGGAGAAATTATTCTCAAAACCCTATTCCCATAGAATAGCAATTTTTCTGTGATCATAACGACGGTGAACTGATAAACAAGTCGTTGAAATTTGCAAACCCTGACACGTAAAGAAGAAGGAACTAAGAATGAGTAATGATTTGGCAATGAAACTGCGTGTAGGAACTCAACAAGCACATACAGATTCAGAAAATCTGGGTTTCATGAAATGTTTTGTCAAAGGAGTTGTAGATAGAGATTGTTTTATTCAGTTGTTGAGGAATTTCTATTTTGTTTACAGTGAACTAGAAACAGCAATTGAGAAACATAAACAGCATCCTGTCATTAATTTGATTTATTTTCCCGAACTAAATCGCCAATCTTCCCTAGAACAAGATATGTTATTTTACTATGGGAATCAATGGCACAAACGCATCACCCCTTCACCCGCTGCTCAAGCTTATATTGCGCGTATCCAACAAATTTATACTCATGAACCTGCACTATTGTTAGCTCATTCCTATACTCGTTATTTGGGTGATCTTTCTGGTGGGCAAATGCTACAAAAAATTGCTCAATCAGCCTTAAAACTGTCTGGATATGAAGGAACATCCTTTTACAACTTTCAGCAAATTCCAGACAAGCAAGCTTTCAAAGAAAAGTATCGTCAAGCATTAGATAAACTATCTATTGACGATAAAACCACTGACAAAATTGTGGCAGAAGCTAACCATGCTTTCAAGCTAAATATGCAGATACTTAAAGAGTTGGAAAGTATTTTAATCCAAGCTCTGGGTAGAGCTACTTACAACGAATTAACTTGAGTCTCTGCATCATTTACAAAAATATAATTCATCACCCAATTAATTTTGACAATGATGAATTATATAAAAATCCTAAACAAGATGCAAACATCTATTTATTCTCTTCCTCTGTGTTCTCTGTGCCTCTGTGGTTCGTTAAAAATAATACTAACCACAAACAAATAGGATAAAAATATTCTATTTGCTAATAGCTAAATCCTAAATTACAACATTAAATTGGGAAAATTAATTGTGATTATTCCCAACTAGTAAGGGCGAAGCATTCGGATTGAAAATTAATGGTTTTAGCGATAGTTTATCGGCCGAATGCTGATGCTTCCAGCACGCTCCGCGAACGCCCCTACAAGGACATATACCCACATTCATTGGAGGCTGTAATGGTTTTTCTATTACCTGGTGTTAAGTTTGATTTTGATCTAATTCAAAAGTATGATACTCGCGCTCCTCGATATACGAGTTATCCCCCAGCAACGGAATTAAGTGAAAATTTCACTGCAAGAGATTTCCAATCTGCAATTACCGCTTCCAATCAAAGACAAACACCTCTATCCCTATATTTCCATATTCCTTTTTGCCAAAGTGCTTGTTATTTCTGCGGTTGCAATACCGTGATTACCAATAATAAGAAAATGGCTATTCCATATCTAGAACATTTGGAACAGGAAATCAAAAATACCTCAGATTTAATTGACAAAGATAGAAAAGTCCTTCAGATTCATTGGGGTGGAGGTACACCGAATTATTTAGAACTTGATCAAGTAGAATTTCTATGGAAAAATATTACCCGTAATTTCCCAATTGCTTCAGATGCAGAAGTATCCATTGAAATTAATCCCCGCTATGTGACTAGAGACTATATCTTATTTTTGCGAGATATTGGCTTTAATCGCATTAGTTTTGGGATTCAAGATTTTAACCCAGAAGTACAAAAAGCGGTGAATCGGATTCAACCAGAAGCACTACTTTTTGATGTGATGAGTTGGATTAAGGAGGCTAAATTTGATAGTGTCAATGTAGACTTAATTTACGGTTTACCTTATCAAACTCTTGACACTTTTCGGGAAACATTACACAAGACAATGGCATTGGATGCTGATAGAATTGTCGTGTTTAATTTTGCCTATGTTCCTTGGATTAAACCTGTACAAAAAATGATTCCCCAAGCCGCATTACCGGGAGCAGAAGAAAAGTTAGATATTCTCAAAATGACGATTGAGGAATTAACTAATAATGAGTATCTGTTTATTGGGATGGATCATTTTGCTAAAAATAACAATGAATTAGCGATCGCTCAACGTCATGGTACACTAAAACGTAATTTCCAAGGTTATACTACCCACGCGGAAACGGAATTGTTTGGGTTTGGTGCAACATCTATTAGTATGTTAGAAGATGCCTATGCTCAAAACCACAAGGAATTAAAGGATTATTACAAAGCAGTTGCAGCAGGTGTAATTCCTACCAGTAAAGGTATTAAACTCACTCAAGATGACATTATTAGACGGGATGTAATTATGTCAATAATGTCTCACTTTCAATTAAATAAGTCAGAGATTGAGCAGAAATATCATATCAATTTTGATAAATATTTTGGCTATGAACTCAAAGAATTAGCACCACTACAAGCGGATGGATTAGTAAATGTATTAGCAGACGAAATCCATATTACTGATATTGGTAGATTGCTAGTTAGAAATATTGCAGTTGTTTTCGATACTCATACAAGAACTAGAGAGACAAAATTCTCTCGTTCTATTTAATGAGCATTGGTATGTAGTGATGATTTATGAACAGAACAAAACTACATACCTTTTGATTTATACAGTTTATGTCATTAGGTAGAAATAAATAATATTAAGCTTTGATAAATTTGACATAACCTAAGTCAATTTTTTGAGGCAATCAATGAATATTATTACTTGGATAATTTTGGGACTATTAGCTGGTGTAATTGCCAAATCAATCTATCCTGGTTATCAAGGTGGGGGGATGATATCCACCATGATCTTAGGTATTGTTGGTGCTTTTATCGGTGGTACTTTATTTACTCTTCTCCGCACAGGGACTTTACAACTGACATCGGCATCTTTAAGTATTCCTGGAGTAATAGTGGCAGTTCTTGGGGCAATTATTGCCATTTATTTGTGGGGATTATTCCAAAGAGGCAGCAGGGCATAACTTACTAATAGTTATGCTGATGGATTTTGTTGTTTGAGTTGAAATCAAAAGAGCTAAAACTATGTTTTTTCATAAAAAAGAACCGATTCATGCTGTTAAAGTTGATGAAGCAAATCCCCGTTTTGCTCAGTTGATGTTAGAACAATTTGGTGGTGCAACTGGTGAACTTTCAGCAGCTTTACAATATTGGGTACAATCTTTTCATGTAGAAAATCCTGGAATTAAGGATATGCTCCAGGATATTGCTATCGAGGAATTTGGTCATTTAGAAATGGTTGGAAAACTCATCGAAATGCACACCAAAAATACTGACCAAACAGAAGCATATAAAAGTACCTTATTTGCGGTTCGAGGTATTGGACCCCATTTTCTTGATAGTCAGGGAAGTGCTTGGACAGCAAGTTATTTGAATGAAGGTGGTGATGTTGTCCGCGATTTACGTGCTAATATTGCCGCTGAAGCCGGTGCTAGGCAAACTTATGAAGCGTTGATTAAACTAGCAACAGATGAGGGAACTAAACAGACTTTAGTACATTTATTAACGCGAGAAATTTCTCATACTCAGATGTTTATGAAGGCTTTAGATTCTCTAGGTAAGTTGACTGAACCTCTTTTTGGTAATATCAAACCCGATGAAACCGTCTCTCTTTATTATAATTTATCAACAGACGGAGCGACTAAAGATCAGCGTGGTCCTTGGAATTCTGAACCAACATTTGAATATATCTCTAATCCTCTAGAGATGGTAATGAATGCTCAATAAAAATTTTATTGTCTGAATCAGGATTTACAGGATTAAAAGATTAACAGGATGTGATATTTATTAATCCTGTTAATCCTAAAATCCTGGGTATCCTGATTCAGACATTATTATATTCATTAATTCTGTTCGCGTAGCGTGGCGTTAGCCATAAATCCTCAAATCCTGGATATCCTGATATGGCTACGCTATCAGACAATTTCATTTTTCCACAGACTTCGCTATTACCCCTAATTGTAAACCTAGAGGAAAACTCCCTTCTTCCTTGATGCGTTTAATTTCCGCAGCAGTAATTGGTAAATTTAACCTTTGTGCTAATGCTTGGACAATATCCCCTCTATCAATGACACCAGCAACAGCATCCGCAGGAGAAAGAACAGTAATCTGAGGTAATTGTTCAGTTTCTAATTTCTTAATTACCTCTGCTAAAGAAGTAGATTCAATAACAGTAGGAATTGTATTTAGGGGATGAACAATACTTTGTAAAATTTGGGTTTCCCATTCACTTCTTCGGGTAGTTCGCAAATCATTAATATTAACTAAACCGCGATAACGACCATCAGCAGCCGCAAAATAAACTTCTGGTGTAGTAGTTTCTAAAAGATAAGAATCAGCGAATTCTCGCAATGTTTGATTAGCATCAACTACCCGAAAATTACGAGTCATACCATCAGATACTACTAACTTTAGTAAAGTTTCTTGTAATGTAGTTACCCGGTCATAACTGTTAGCATTACGAACCGCAAACCAACCGATCAAAACAATCCATAAACCCGTGATAAATTCTCTGGTGAAGAAATCAATCGCAAATCCCAAAGCGATCGCAGTATAACCTAAAATTTGTCCAGCTTTTGCAGCCCAGTGTACAGCTTTAAAGCGATCGCCTGTAATTTTCCACAAAGCCGCTTTTAACACCTGTCCCCCGTCCAAAGGTAAACCAGGAATTAAATTAAATAAAGCCACAACTAAGTTAATTCTTGATAAATCTCCCATCATTTCATGCAAAGGATTACTATCAGGAATAACACTCGCACCCAGACGCAGTAAGAAAAATAGGATAACACTTACCGCAGGTCCAGCGATCGCTACTTGAAAAGCTTTACCAGGAGTTTTTGATTCCTCCTCGATGGCCGCAACTCCCCCAAACAAAAACAAAGTAATAGAATTCACCTTAATTCCTTGGGACTGTGCCACCAAGCTATGTCCCAACTCATGCAGTAGCACCGAAGCAAATAACAACAGTGCCATAATCAAACCAGCACTCCAACCCGCGACAGTCCCCCATTGTTGGTAAGCAAATCCAAAATTCAGAGTAGTTAACCCCAAAATTACAAACCATAAGGGGTCTAAAAATAAAGGAATACCAAATAAAGAACCTATTTGCCAATTAGTTTGCATAACATCAATTTATCTAGTTTTTCAATACCTTCAACAAAATCCTGAACCCCATTAATATCCTAACGATTTTATTGGTTTTCGGATCTATATTTGCACAGAATCATAAAATCCATTAATTCATCCGTCTTTATCTGCGTTTATCTGCGTTTATCTGCGGTCAATTATTCTGAGAATTTAATTCCTCAAAAACCAAAAATTGTGAAATAATTATTCAATCTTAAATAAAACAGACGAGTCAATATTTTCGGCTCTACCGCTCCCTTTATGATATTTTCGGTAAAATATCCCTGAAACCCCTACACCGATTGGATTTGAGGTCGCTTATTAATTTAGATTAAACCCATGTACACCAATGGTTTTGGATATATTAAAAGGATGTTTGATCATAAGGGGAACGGTAGAACCATATTTTCTAAGCTAAAAAAAGCTGAACAACTTCTAATTACTGCCATAGAATTACCAAATATTTGCGTCCAAAATCTTAATATAATAAAATACAAAGGTGTTTGCTGCGGTTCTTTTTCAGCTAGTCCTTAATTATGAGACAGATCAGTAAATCTAAAAAAAATGCTAATTGCTACCAATAGGATCAATAAAAATTTAACTGGAAAATATTTACTATTCAATTTTGATTTGAACATAGGTATGAATATTAATTATGTCAACCAGCAAAGTGGTTAGGACATTAGCGGTAAGTAATTTGATTTTTACCTACCGCTGAATTTTTACTCTCTATAGCAAGAGAGGATGAAATCGAACTTACAAGCGACCAATATTAGTTAGTCCTAACACAATACCAATACCAATCACATGACCAAAAGCCATTGCCCCAATGAATCCTGGTATACTCACAGGTAATACAGGCATCCTTGGTCCGACTTTAGCAGATTTGAGTGCAAAAGTGAATAAAAGTACAACTGCGCTGCTGGCGCTGATAATGATACCGACTGTAGGACTCCACACTGGTGTAACAGGAACGGATGCTGCGGCTAATAAAACTGATAACATGAAAGTGTGTTCTCCTGATTGAAAAAATGAATATAATCCTACCGAATTATAAAATTACTAAGGACAAAGCAAAAGTTTTTAACTTGAATTAAGATACTTTTGTGATTATTTGTAACTTTTCAGATGAAAATTCGGGTTAAAATTTGCGGTATTACTCAACCAGAGCAGTCTCTAGCTATAACTTCCCTGGGTGCAACAGCGCTAGGATTTATCTGTGTTCCCAGTTCCCCTCGCTACGTTAATATAGCTCAAATTCAGGCAGCTATCGCTCCAATTCCCCCAAATATTGATAAAATCGGCGTTTTTGCTAACACCACTATTTCCGAAATTACTCAAATAGTTAAAAAGTCTCGTTTAACTGGTGTCCAGCTACATGGAGACGAAACACCAGAATTTTGCCATCAATTACGTCAATCTTTATCCCAAGTAGAAATTATTAAAGCTATACGAGTCCGCAGTTTAGAGCATCTACAAACCACCACGCATTATACAGATTATGTAGATACCCTACTACTTGATGCCTACCATCCCCAACACCTAGGAGGAACAGGACAAACCCTAGATTGGCCAATGTTAAATCAGGAATTTAGCCCCTCTCTTCCTTGGTTCTTAGCCGGAGGACTCACACCAGATAATATTTTGACTGCTTTAAGTCAAATTAAACCCCATGGTATTGATTTATCCAGTGGTGTCGAACACTCACCAGGTAACAAAGATTTAGACAAAGTAGCTCTATTATTTCAAAATCTAGGGAATAGGTAATTGGTCAGTTGTCAGTGGGGCGAAGCATTTGGAAGATAAATTATCGGTCATTGCCAAAAATAGTTCTCCAAATGCTTCGCCCGTACAGTTGTCAGTTGTTCGTTGTCAGTGGTCAGTTGTCAGTTAAAAAAATCTGTTCCCTGCTCCCTGTTCCCTGTTCCCCGTTCCCTGTTCCCTGTTCCCTGTTCCCTTTTCCCCGTTCCCTGTTCCCTCATTAAAAGAATGACGGTTGGTGACGAATCAAGCTGAAGAATTCTTCACGGGTTTTCTGTTCTTCCTGGAATACTCCTACCATTGAACTGGTAACTGTCCAAGAACCAGGTTTTTGCACTCCACGCATTACCATGCACATATGACTGGCTTCCATGACGACAGCAACACCTTTAGGTTCGAGAACGGTTTGCAGTGCTTCAGCAATTTGTCGAGTTAGTCTTTCTTGGACTTGTAACCGGCGAGAATACATTTCCACAATCCGTGCTAGTTTACTTAATCCCACCACTTTTTGATTGGGAATATAAGCCACGTGCGCTCTACCCATAAATGGCAACATATGATGTTCGCATAGGCTAAAGAAGTTAATATCTCTAACTAACACCATTTCATCATGTCCTTCATCAAAAATAGCACCATTGATGAGGTCTTCTAAAGATTGATTATAGCCACTGGTAAGAAACTTCATCGCCTTAGCTACGCGCTTGGGTGTTTTCAGAAGTCCTTCCCGTTCAGGATCTTCTCCTACTCCCACAATCATTGTTCGCACCGCTGCCATCATTTCATCCATGATTTCCTCAGATGGTGGATGTATTTGTGGTTCTTTGCCATTATGGGTATTGCGGTCTGGTCGGACATTGATAGCTTCTGCTAAATCAGGAATGAGAGGTGATTGGGAAGTGTTAGAACCGTTTGAACCAGCGATAGTCATGATTGAATTTTAGTAATTTATCAGTTGTCAGTTGTCAGTTGTCAGTAGGGGCGAAGCATTTGGAAGATAAATTATCGGTCATTAGTAGGGGCGAAGCATTTGGAAGATAAATTATCGGTCATTGCCAAAAATAGTTCTCCAAATGCTTCGCCCGTACAGTTGTCAGTGGTAATTAAAGAGATAAATGATAAAATCACCAATTAGAGAACACCAGCATTGGACATAATCGTCAATTCTTGAATTACTGCTTCTTGTGGTAATAAGACAGTGTGCAGAATTGTTGCCGCCACAATTTCTGGAGTTAACATTTGGGAACGGTCAAAGTTAGCTTGGACTGTAGGTGTATCCCAAATTTCTGTATTCACAGAACCAGGACAAATGGCAATGACGCGAATGCCATTAGCACGTTCTTCTTGTGCGAGGGTTTGGGATAGGAAAAGAAGTCCTGCTTTGCTGACGCAGTAAGCGCCCCAACCCGGAAAAGCTTGTTTGCCAGCTATAGAAGCAATATTAATAATTGTGCCTTGGCCTTGTTGGCGCATTCCTGGCAAAATTCCCATCATGCACTGAAAGACACTGGTGAGATTTAAATTAATTACCTGTTGCCAGTCTTCTAAAGGTGTTTCACTCAGGTTGCCCGTATATCCAATCCCAGCGTTATTGATGAGAATATTTATGTTGCCAAATTCCTCAGCTATTCCTTGAATTTTGGATTTAACCTGGGTAACTTCAGCTAAGTCTACACAAAAGGCTTTGGCTTCTACTCCTAACTCCTGTGCAGCTTTAGCTACGGACTCTAGTTTATCCTGAGAACGGCTGACCAATGCTACATCTATCCCAGCCTTGGCAAATGCCAAAGCTGTTGCTTTGCCAATTCCGCTACTAGCACCAGTAATTAAGGCGCGTCTTTTTTGCTCAAAATTCATGATATTTTCCAACTTTTTGGCAATGCTGTCAGCCAACAGATGCTCATAAAACCAAGTAAATACAAATGCTTATAGCTCTTGAAGATTGTTAAAAATCTTTAAGCAGCCATAGGCAATTATAGCATTGCTGTAATTCTATGCCATTTTCTTGAGTATTTTTAGTGAGCAAGTTCTGTGAAAACGCCGATATTACGGAATTTATCATAACGGAGTTGGCGACGTTCAGCAGGTGTCAGACGGTTCAGTTCGTCTAAGTTTTCTAGCAAGGCTTGTTTCAAGTTTGTCGCTGCTGTTAAAGGGTCTGAGTGTGCGCCACCCAAGGGTTCAGGGAGAATTTGGTCAATAATGCCCAAGTTTTTGAGGTCGTGGGAGATAATTTTTAAGGCTACGGCGGCCAGGTGAGATTTACTGGCATCTTTCCACAAAATTGCAGCGCAGGCTTCCGGGGTAGCGACGGTATAAACTGAGTGTTCAAACATCAATAGGCGATCGCCTACACCAATACCTAACGCCCCACCAGAACCACCTTCACCAATAACTGTGCAAATGATGGGTACGTCAAAGCTGAACATTTCCCGCAGGTTATAGGCGATCGCTTCTCCTTGTCCTTGGTGTTCGGCTTCTATGCCTGCCCAAGCCCCAGGAGTATCAATAAAGGTCAAAATTGGCATACTAAACTTATTGGCGTGTTCCATGAGGCGCAGAGCCTTACGATAGCCACCAGGAGCAGCCATGCCAAAGTTACGAGCCACGTTATCTTTAGTATCCCGGCCTTTTTGATGTCCTAACATCATCACAGGTTGTCCAGCTATGCGCCCGACACCACCCACTAAAGCCGGATCATCTCCGCCACAGCGATCGCCATGCAACTCCATCCATTCATCACTAATAGATTGAATATAATCTAAAGTGCTAGGGCGGCGGGGATGACGGGCTACCTGCAATCGTTGAGATGGTGTCAGACTACTAAAAATCTCTTCCCGTAATTGCGTCGCCCGTGTCTCTAGTTGGCGAATTTGTCCAGAAACATCAACACCATTTTCTTCAGCCAGTTGGCGAATTTGGTCAATGCGAGTGGCCAGTTCTGCTAAAGGCTTTTCAAAATCTAACAGTAGCGGTTTGCGCTCAGTGGTTGCCATAGTTATCTTAGTTGTCAGTTGTCAGTTGTTGGTTGTCAGTTGTCAGTCGTCCGTTGTCAGTTGTTAGTTGTCTTTTCTTTGCCACTGACCACTGACCACTGACTAATGACTAAACTAGCAATGGTCTAAAACCGTGTTTAATGGACACACGACCAATTTGCTCCATTTTGTCTACGGTAATCTGATTACGCCCCCAAGAAAAGTTTGTATATAACTTCTCAAATTCCAATAACATTGATTCTGCAAAACAAGCAAATAATTGCCGACCTGGCACATCCATATTGACAATTTTCATAATTTTCCAGTCAATATCTAGGGAATGCTCCACAATGCCACCATTTAACACATACACCCCTGGGTGCTGAATTTTTGTGCCTAAGTTTTTAGGATAGCCACCATCAATCAATAGACAGGGTTGTTTTAATGTTGTCGGGTCAATTTCTACGCCTTTGGGCATACTCGCCACCCAGACGACAATATCTGCTTGGGGTAATGCTTCCTGTAATCCCATGATTTTACCGCGTCCTAGTTCTGCTTGCAGTTCTTGGAGACGTTCTTGATTTCTAGCAATTAATAGTAATTCTTGGACATCTGTTTTTTTATCTAGCCAGCGGGTGACTGCGCTACCAATATCCCCCGTTGCACCGCACACAGCTACAGTTGCTTTGGACAATTCAATCCCTAGTTGTTTAGAGGCTTCTTCTACTTGCCGACAAATAATGTAAGCTGTATGAGTATTGCCTGTGGTGAAGCGTTCAAAATCTAGGTTAATATTGCGGACTTGTTTGAACTGCTCTAAATTAAAGTTCTCAAAAATAATTGAGGAAAATCCTCCCAAAGCTGTAATATCAATGCCATGCTTTTGAGCATGAGCCATAGCGTTGAGAATTTTCCGCGTGGCAGCTTTAATACGACGATTGGCCAGCATTTCTGGCAAAAAGCAAGATTCTACATACTTTCCTTCTATTTTCTGCCCGGTGATACTGGTGACAGTGATATGATCAACTATTTGCGGCGGGGCGCTACACCAAAAGTCTAGCCCTTGATCGGCATATTCTGGATATCCCAATTCTTGAGCTACTGATTGAGCGTGTTCTAAACTAGTCAGATGTCCAATTAAACCAAACATGGAGTGATATATTAGGCGTGTGCTGTCGTGCAAAACTGTGGAATTAGTGGGCAATACCAACTTTGGATTTGAGATTTTGGATTTTGGAGAAATCGCAAACTATAGTATCTAATTATTAAAAATACTACATAAGGGGTCAATGTTCACAGTTGACGGTTGACTACAGAACTATTACTCCCCTACCTCCCCTACCTCCCCTACTTCCCCTACTTCCCCTACCTCCCCTACCTCCCCTACTTCCCCTACCTCCCCTACCTCCCTGGGGTAACAAAGTCGTCACCCCTGTGGGCAGTTATTAAACGGTTGCCAGTCCGTAGGCAGAAAGACGCATGATGTCACGGGTGGTAAAGCCAATGTTACTTAATGCTTCACCGTATTGAATCATAAAGTCTTCTACTAAAGCATCTTTTTCCATTGCTAAGACTTTGGCATCGTCTGCTACTTCGTTCAGCATTTTCCAGACAATGGGCAGATTTTGGCGGTTTGCTGCTTCTAATTCGGCTTGAGATTCTGTAAAGTTTTCTTGCAACCACACTTCACCAAAGTTAAGATGGCTGTATTCTTCTTTTACAACTCCTTCTGTGATTTTACGAGCAAAATCATCAGCTACGGGAATGTAGATATTATAGGCAGCGATCGCAAAACATTCGATAATTAAAGATTGAATCAAAAGGCAAGTAACTACTTTACCTTCTTTGGCTGCGGCTTGGAAATTCTCATGTAGTCCCAAGAAAAACTTTTTCGCAAATTCTAAATCTGGAGTCACTTTTAAATTCCGTCCACAGGCTTCAAAACCTTTTTTGTGGCGACTTTCCATTTTCGAGAGACGAATTAATTCCTCTTCCTGTGCTGGCAGCAGTTTCGCTAATGTAATGTAATTTTCGTGGGCTTCTTGTTCCCCTTCAATGACAATGGCATTGATGCGGCTATAAGCATCTTTATATATTTCGCTTTGGAAATCAATTTTTTCAATTTGGTCTACAAGCTGCTGCATATTCGGTGTTACTCCGTTGTCCATGAATCATTTAATACAAAAACTTAAATTACCCGATCAATTTGGGGTAATTATCACTGTGATTTAATTTAACTTAACAAGAAACTATAGTTATTAAATTAGTTTTTACTGATGGTTGTACCAACAGAAAAACAAATGTATGGAGTCATAGCCAATGTCCAAGCTAAACTGGAATCTAAAAAAATGCCAATTTGTTGAGCCTGTTAGTAGCGCTAACAAGTGCATTTATAGGGTTACTGCCGCTAATTGTGGTTTTTCTGACCTCTTTGGGGGGGTGAGAAACAGCAGGGGGTTGCCACAATAATTGGACTTTAGCCAATTACCGGGGGGTAGGGACAAGGGAAGTTTTTACTGGCCCTTGCTAATTCTACCTTAGTAGCGATCGCAGTTATGGCTTTTCCAATTTTCACTTTCAGTTCTAAACTTGATATAGCGGTATGCACTTGTATGAGATACATCATAGTCTCCTCGCACCCCCTCAATCCCCCCCGCGGCGGGGGGAAGAAAAGGATAAACTTGTATCTTACTCAACCTATAACCGCTATAAGCCATTCTTTGTCCGTCTGGGCGAGACAAAATTCTAAAGACTGTAGATTAAATCACTCCAGCCACAGATATAAAAATACTAAACTCAGATTCCGTCATCATCATCAAATATGCAAAAGTTTGGTTTAGTGTTAATTATCATCTCATTTTTACCGTGGCTGATCATTGCTGTAATTGTACCATTTATACCAATTTCTCTCGCCCAAAAAGCTATATTAGTCCCAGCGTTATTAGTTTTAGCTGAAGTTCTTTTTTGGTTAGGTGCATTGCTGGTAGGAAAAGAAGTAGTGCAAAAGTATCGCCGTTATTTAAATTTCCGTTATCTAAATATACTCGTCAAAAGATGGAAGCGGAAAAATAGAAAAAGATGATAATTAGATAGAATCAGTATTTATAAATCTCTATGTAGGTTAGGAAAATGGCAGCACAAAAACTCAGCGAAGCAGAACTAAAATTAGCCCTCAATAGTTTACCAGGATGGCAAATTAAAGAAGGCAAATTATACAAAGAATATAAATTTAGCTCCTTTGCAACTGCGTTAGGTTGGATGGTTAGTGTGGGTGTTCACGCGGAAAAACTTGGACATCACCCGGAATGGTTTAATGTTTACAGTACAGTCAAGGTAAATCTTATTACTCACGACATCGGTAATGCTATCAGTGATTTAGATTTAGAATTAGCGCAGAAAATGGAAGAATTAGCGCCGTAAGATTGGGGAAGTTGGGGAAGTTAAGTTGGGGAAGTTGGGGAAGTTGGGGAAGTTGGGGAAGTTGGGGAAGTTGGGGAAGTTGGGGAAGTTGGGGAAGTTGGGGAAGTTGGGGACTGAGAAAGAGTTTGACTAATTACCAATTACCAATTACCAATTACCAATCACCAATTACCAATTACCAATTACCAATCACCAATCACCAATCACCAATCACCAATTACCCATTACCCATTACTTAACTCGTTTCCTGAATTTGTAAGCGGATAGTGTGTTCTGTTGTACCGCTTAATTGCAGTTCCATGATTTCCCCTCCTAGAGGTTCTATGCAGGTGAGGAGCGATCGCAAATTGGGCGTACTTGCACCAGTATCCACATATAACCTATCCGCTAAACTACTAATTTTTTTCCAGGTCATGTACAATTTGCCAATGGTTTGTTCAATTTGTGATGCTTGATTTACCAAGTCAGCGGCGATACTTAAACAACCGACTCGTTGAGCTTCTTCTAGTGCAGTTTCAATATCTACATCTTCCGCTATTAACGCTTGCACTTGGGCAGCAGATTTGAGATATTTGGCTAATTGTCGGGCTTCTGAGGTAGCTTGTTTAACAGTATCAACATCAGGATTGGCGGCTATATCCCTTTGTAAGGCCTTTTGGTGCAATTCGGGTAGTTTTTCCATTTCCTTGACCAGAGGGGCAATGTAGCGCGGTGGCAGACTGTTATCTGCGGCTTTTTCCCTAACTTCTTCTGGTAATAAATCGGAGGACATGGCTGTCCATTCGTCACTGAGTTGACGGACTTCTCTGCGGGTAATGCGATCGCCTTTCTCCGCAGCTTCACTGACCATCTGTTGTACTTCTGGAGACGCTTTGGCGGTTTCTACAAATGCCCGTTTACTAAAGTTATTAACCGTGTCTGGGTTCAGTTTGCCATCTGATATCAAGGTATCAGCACTATTGGCTAATTGAATCCAACTATAGGCTTGAGTCTTACTGATTTCGCGCTCTTTGAGCCATTTAAGAAAACCCGCACCGCGTCCATCTCCGCCCTTTTTCTCTCGGTCACGGATAGAGCGTAAAATGCGACCACGCCAAATTTCTGTTTGTAAATCAAAGCGATCGCATACCTGCCATGCTACATCAAGTTGTTGTAAAAAATCGGACTCAGGAATTTGTTCATCTTCTGGATCAGGTAATGCAAAGTCTAAATCTGCTGGCTGTTGGAGTGCAGCAGCAATGTCATTCATAGAGTCGGTATCTTGCACGATGGATAGCTGGTTGGGGTATGCGATTTAGCTTATATTCACGCAATTTACTATTTTGACAATTGGTGAATCAAGCAAGTAAGTATTTTACTTTAAAAATTAAATTTTAGGGGACTGGGAAATTGACACTCTCAGGGAGCCAAGCCACTGAGATTCTACTGACAGAATTAGATTAAAGGTTTAGCCTAATCTAATCTCGCTGCGACCGTCAAA
>NZ_LJOQ01000041.1:0-97566 GCF_001672255.1 Anabaena sp. AL09 | reverse complement strand
GATGTTTCAACACGTAGATGTTTATTGTTCTTACTCACGATTTCATTCTAGCATACCACAGGGATTAAAATCCCTCGTGTCGCTTCCCTCTCAGGGCTAAAGCCACGCTCGTTTCCCACTTACCGCGAGGTCTTATGAGAAAATGAAGAAACAAAAGACCAGGATGCAGATGAAAATAAAAAACTCTTCCCTGTTCCCCGTTCCCTGTTCCCTTGTTTATGAATATACAAACTGCGAAAATCCTTGATGGTAAAGCATTAGCCGATAAAATTCAGCAAGAACTTAGTGAGACAATTAGCAAATTACAAAGTAAAATTGGGCGATCGCCTGGATTAGCGGTATTAATGGTGGGAGATAACCCCGCATCAGCCGCTTATGTTCGCAACAAAGAAAAATCCTGTGCCAAAGTCGGAATTACCTCTTTTGGTAAACACTTTCCTACCGAAACCAGCCAAACCGAACTAGAGGAAGTAATTGCCCAACTCAACGCAGATGATCAAGTAGATGGGATTTTAGTCCAGCTACCCCTTCCCAATCATTTAGATGCTGTCAGTCTATTACATCAAATTGCCCCGGATAAAGACGCTGACGGACTCCACCCTGTGAACTTAGGAAGACTGGTACGAGGTGAAACCGGTTTACGAAGTTGTACTCCTGCCGGTGTGATGCGATTGTTAGCAGAATATAGAATTCCTTTACAGGGCAAAAAAGCCGTAGTCGTAGGACGGAGTATTTTAGTAGGGAAACCGATGGCTTTGATGTTATTAGCAGCTAATGCCACAGTCACAATTGCCCATTCCAAAACCCAGGATTTACAAGATATTACCAAAGATGCTGATATTCTCATTGCTGCCACCGGGATTCCGGGAATGATTAATGCCCAGATGGTAAAACCGGGCGCAGTTGTGGTAGATGTGGGAATAAATCGGGTGACAGATAGCAATGGTAAAAGTCGGTTAGTTGGTGATGTTCAGTTTGAAGCGATCGCTAATGTGGCAGAATATATTACTCCTGTTCCTGGTGGTATCGGTCCAATGACAGTGGCTATGTTATTGCAAAATACTGTTTCTAGCTATTTACAAACCACAGGCAACTGAGAAATAATTTTTATGAATATTCATGATTCCTCACCAAAACCGTGAGTGTTTCCGCCCCAAAGCCCCGTAAAATTGGTAAACAGATCACAAACAGCCCAATATTTTAAACAGTCAAGAGGAATACAAAGCATGGTAGCAACGGATAAAAGATTGGAAACCCCAAAAAAATCAGAGTCGGCTAGTTTTAACCTCGCTACCTATCTCAAACAACGACAACAGCTTTGCGAACAAGCTTTGGATAATTCCATTACCGTCGTTTATCCAGAAAAGATTTATGAAGCCATGCGCTATTCTCTCTTAGCTGGAGGTAAACGAGTTCGTCCTATTCTCTGTCTTGCGACTGCTGACATGATTGGTGGCACAATAGAAATGGCCATGCCTACAGCCTGTGCTGTAGAAATGATTCATACCATGTCATTGATTCATGATGATTTACCCGCCATGGATAATGATGATTATCGTCGCGGTAAACTCACAAATCATAAAGTTTATGGTGAAGATGTGGCTATTTTGGCAGGAGATGGTTTATTGGCTTTAGCTTTTGAACACGTAGCCGCCCAAACTCCTACAAATGTACCTAGGGATAGAGTTTTACAAGTCATCATTCGCCTGGGTAAAGCCTTGGGTGCGGCTGGCTTAGTCGGTGGTCAAGTGGTAGATTTGGAATCGGAAGGTAAGTCAGATATTTCCTTAGAAACCCTGAATTTTATTCATAATCATAAAACCGCAGCTTTGTTAGAAGCTTGTGTAGTTTGTGGGGGAATTATTGCTGGTGCATCTGCCGAAGATGTGCAAAAATTAACTCGTTATTCTCAAAATATCGGTCTGGCTTTCCAAATCATTGATGATATTCTGGATATCACTGCTACCCAAGAGCAGTTAGGTAAAACCGCTGGTAAGGATCTCACAGCCCAGAAAGTCACCTATCCTAGTCTGTGGGGAATTGAAGAATCTCGCGCTAAAGCTCAACATTTAGTTGCTCAAGCTTGTACTGAATTAGCATCCTATGGTGAAAAAGCCATTCCTTTGCAAGCGCTCGCTCACTTTATCATCAGCCGCAATAACTAAGCCCAATTGTGGATTTTAACTAAATTTTGGCTTCTACTGCCGTTTTTCCTCCATACAATCACTGCTTACACTTACTAACTTCACCAAAATACCATGCAGGACATAGGCGAAATTGTTAACAACCGGGTGCTGCTGGTTGCGCTTGTAGCTTGTTTTGTAGCTCAAGGATTAAAGCTTATCGTTGAGCTAATTAAACATCGCAAATTAAATGTGCGTGTTTTAGTGACTACTGGAGGTATGCCCAGCGCCCATTCAGCCCTAGTAACAGCCCTAGCAGACGGCGTTGGCCAAACTTTAGGTTGGGCATCTCCAGAATTTGCTCTAGCTACAGTTTTTGCTATCATCGTTATGTATGATGCCGCTGGAGTACGTCAAGCTGCTGGTAAGCAAGCAAAAATCCTCAATCAAATGATTGATGAATTATTCCATGAAAAACCGGACTTTTTTCAAGACCGTCTCAAGGAATTATTAGGACATACACCAGTTCAAGTTATCGCTGGTTCAGTTTTAGGTGTAGCTATTTCTTGGTTAGCACGGGCTGTTTATTAGTCAGTTGTTCGTTGTCAGTCGTCAGTGGTCAGTTGTCAGTTGTTAACTAAGTAGGTTGACAGGGAACTCTTAACTGGGAACAGGAAGAGAGTTTTGGGCGATTTTACTTTTCTTCACATACCTTTAAATTTTTCAGTTCACCTACTTAACTCTTAACGGACGGTTGAGCGCAGTAAAACTACTTTCCGACCATCTGCTAATATGGCTACAAATCCGCTTTCGCTGAGTTTTTGTAACGTATTGTATGCTTCTTTTTGGTTGGTAGTATAAACTGCCAACAAGTAAGGGCGTTGTCCATAGGAGACAAAACCTACATCACCTCCTACGGATTTTTGCAGGCTACTAACCATTTCTGGACGGTTAAAATAATCAACCAGAATTGCATAACCTTCCCCTAATATTTTGGGGTTATAGGTGATTTTTGAATTTGGTACTTTTGGAGTTGTTTGTGGCACTTGTTGAGGTGCTTGTTGAGGTGCTTGTTGAGGTGCTTGTTGGGTAGCGCGAGTGGTAATAATGGCAGATAAACCAACTATATTCTGAATATACCTTGCCCAGCGATTGGCATCATCAATATTTTTAAACCCACCAATTCGCGTTACTGTTTGATTATTATATTTGCAAATAACTGTTTTTAATTCAGTCGGTAATGCACTACGCAACTGCTTTTGATTTTCAGTTGTGGGACTTACTACTAATAATAAATATTCTCCCGCATTTGGTGGTTGACAATTAGTAAGATTTTGTTGAGCAATAACAGGATTAATATTGCTAATTAAGGGAGTAACTGCTAGTAATAAGGCACTTGGTAAGATTGTTAATATTTGCATAAATTGGTAATTGGTAATTGGTAATTGGGGAAGAGGTGAAATTCTTATATATTACCCGTTCCCCGTTCTCTGTTCCCTATTAAGAAGCTGTGGTAAGGGATGCTAATGGATTTGGTATAGTGTCGCTAGGGGCGGAGAATTCTCCAGTAATCACATACTCTAACCGCAGTTTTAGCCAAGTTATAAATTGCGAATTGGTGGAAATAATGGCTGCCGCAGGTTGGGGACATTTCTTTTTAATACCTGCCATTTTTGGTGTTTCTAAAAAAGCGGGTTGCTTAACTAACCAAAAATCAATTTCTTTTTCTTGTTCATGATAGTTACGAGTCCGTTCTTTGAGAACTTCGTCTATCGGTTCTTGTTCCATAAGAAAGTGTTGACTGGCCAAAACGTAATAGTATGTTTGCATTTTCTTTGCTTGCTGACTAATCTATAATTTTAGGTTACTGTGGTAATATCCCCGACTTCTAGTATTAATTCATCATTTATTAACATCATGAAAGAAGAAGTCGGGGATCTGCTATAATTTTAGGGCGTAGTGTTGAATCTGTACCCTGAGCGATTAACTTTTCTTCAATCCCTTAAACCAAGAACCAAAAGGACAACCACCGCTCTTATTTTCACTATTTTCTAGTTTGCCACCTGCTGTCAGGCTTTCTAAAAATAGGGCATTATCAAAATAGTGTTCTAAGGAAACAATTTTTAAATCGTCGGTAACTTGAGCAATACTCATACCGATAATTTCTACTGTTTTCCCTGTGGGTGCATAACCTTTATACTTACCCTGAAAATGTCCCCAGTGTCGCCATTTAAATGTAACACTGGGAGGACCAGAATAAACCGCCAATACTTCCCAGGGAAATCCTTGAGGAAAGGTACTATGAAAGATATCATGGGATGATTCAAAACTTTCCTCTGAAGCTTTGTAATGTTCAGAATCAGCCATAAATAAATTATAAGTACCTGATTTACCTAATTCGGCAGCGGTGTATTCTTGACCACCATTGCTTGTTACCCGGAATTTGTCATTGACGATAGATAACCACTGTTCGGGGTTAGTTTTCCATGACACTTCCATTTCAAAGGTTCTCACCAGATTTTCAACTATAGCTTCTAGTGTACCTTCGAGATGATGGTGGATACTCTCTTTTGCTAGGTTTTGCTGAGAACGGCTATAGTCAGGGGGTTTTTGATTGCGCCATTGAGCATCAGTGCTGGCTGCAATTACCTTGTCTCTATCTTGTACCCATAGGGGCAAGTTGTTAGACTGTTGAGAATTCATAGTAGGTTGAAGTTTCCAAATGTGACTCTAATTTTCTGGAATTACACAGCTATAACCCCTCTGGAAGAAATTCAAAATTGAGAATTAAAAATTAAAAAAGAAGAAACCCTTTTTAATTTTTAATTTATTAATTTTTAATTGGAACGAAGTGACATTGCTTCTTTCATTTCTCGAACTGCTCTTTCGATACCTACTAAAGCTGCCCGACTAATGATAGTATGACCGATGTTGAGTTCTTCCATGCCTGGAATTGCAGCAATGGGGTAAACGTTCCAGTATGTGAGTCCATGACCTGCATTCACCCGTAAACCTGCTTTAATGGCTTGTTCACAGCCTTGGGCTAATAAAGCTAGTTCTTTTTGGCGAGTTGTTTCGTCTTTGGCTTCCGCATATTGTCCTGTATGTAGTTCAATAAATTTGGCTTTTACCTTGACAGATGCCTCAATTTGTGGTGGTTCGGCATCAATAAACAAACTTACGGGAATGCCAGCATTTTGCAACTTATCAACTATCTCTCCTATTCTAGCAATTTGTCCGACAATATTTAAACCACCTTCTGTTGTTACTTCTTCCCGCTTTTCCGGTACTAAGGTAACATAATCGGGTTTGATATCTAGGGCTATGGCTAACATTTCTGCTGTTGCTGCCATTTCTAGGTTTAAATGGGTTCTCACCGTTTCCCGCAATAGTCGCACGTCTCTATCTTGAATATGTCTTCTATCTTCGCGCAAATGGGCAGTGATTCCATCTGCACCTGCTAATTCTGCGAGAATTGCCGCTGCTATGGGATCTGGTTCTACTGTGCGCCGTGCTTGGCGAATGGTAGCAATGTGGTCAATATTAACACCGAGTGTAGGCACGCCTGGTTTCTCCTGTTTAACGGTTCTTAGATGTTGATTTTAGCGGAAATACCAATTGTGCGGTGAATGGTCATATTATAAAGAAAGATAGTTTTAGGAGTTGGGTTAAGGATAATTTGTAATCGCTATTTAGTAAAGTTGTAAAATTAAGGAATTGGCACAAACTCGTATTTATCAGTTCCAGGTTTTTGTTGAACTTTGATTAAGAAGATGCTATTGTTTATGCGATCGCCTGATTTTGAAAACTGAATTTTTCCTGTTGCACCATTAACTGAAAAATTGTAATTGCTTAATAGATACTTTGCACAAAGATTCAGCAAAGTGAAGCATTAGCAACTATTTATTTTTGTCAAGACCTCCAGTTTCTTGAAGCTGTCTTATCATGTTTTTACCTTGTTCTGTCTGAAGTAGATTTGCATACGCTTCACCAGCTTGCTGTTCTTTTTGACCATTTTCCTTAACCACCACGTAAAAACGAACAGGGAATGGATATTCATCACTGTCAATCGCTTCTATGTTGACTGGATTACGCTTGCCAGGTCCACATTCAGCAGGTGACACGAAGTTTTGTTGCTGGTATGGATAGAAAGTTTTACCCTTATTAATAATAGGTAAAGTCTTAACTCCACACTGTGGCACTATATTTGAGATAGGTCCTACAAAGATTCCCCCAGGTTCTTTAGTGATTTCTCGGAGTCCTTCATTAGTTGTATCAACATAGTTAATATTTTGACCAAAACTTACGATGTTTAAAGTTTTTCTGAACTCATGAGTGCTTGCTGAATTCCTACTACGTATATAAAGCTTAATTGGGATATCTGCTGGAGCACCAGCCTGTCTCCAATTGTCAATCTTTCCACTAAAGATTTCACTTACTTGGTCTTTGGTCAGAGAATTGATCTCTAATTTGGGGTTAACGGCTACTGCTACACCACTTTTAACAACCGGAATTGCTTTAAGACTAAAACGCTTTTTTCCAGCTTCGTCTTTCTCCTCAGAGGAAACATCACGAGATGATAGAGCAAAATCCAGTTCACCATCTATTAACTTCTCAATACCTATTCCAGAACCTTGTACTAAGTCCTTTATTATGTTGATCTCAAATTGAGGATGAGTCTTTTTAATTTCTGATTCTAGCTTTGGGTACATAAAACTCCAGGAAGTGCTGCCACCGTAGTTAAATTTTCCTTTAGGTACATTGTGAACTTGTGCAAATTGGTTGGTAATTTTTATTGGAGGTAACTTACATGGAGGACATTCTTTATCCGGCTTAATATACCATGCTACCGCAAAACTAATAATTCCTAGACTCAATATTCCTATAAAGTATTTAACCTTGATTAGTCCAGGTAAAGGATCAACAACTCCCTTAGATTCGATTAGAGACTGTTTGGCAATTATCGGAGCTTCGATTAAAGCTATATCTTCATCTCTAAGTCCTAACGCTTGCTGAACACGTTTTAGATTAGCACGAGCTTCGTCACTAAGAGGAAAATCATGTTCAATCTCGTTAAGTAAAACCTGCTCATATTGCTGCAATTTCCTTTTATATACTTGTATAGGTTCTAAAACCAAAGTTTCAATTGCAGCAGCATCCTCAGATACTAATTTTAATTGAGTTTGTAAGTCGTCCAATATAATGCGACCAGCAAGAGGAATTTTACCGTTACCACGCTTTACCCAATTATCAACTTCTAGATGATATTTGAGCTTAGGATCATCAATAGGTGCTTTAGCAAGGTTGATTTTATAGCCTTCTTTAATCGCATATATTTCTGGTTTCATAGCTGGAGTAGCTTCCTGTACTGCTTTGGTGGCGTACTCATGCAATTCATCAACGGAAATCCAACCATCTTCATCCTTGTCTGCTGCACCAGTTTCCAGCCCTTCAACTATGTAGCGAGTGTAAATTGAGGTATCTGCCCCTTCTTCTTCAAAAGAATATTGGGTTGAAGTTGAAGAAGTGAGAACAGCCCGCCCTTCTCCACCCAATTGATTTTTGATATCTACAAAACCATCATCTCTCACTAACCACCCCTCAGCAAACGCACCACTAAAGCAACAATCAAGAATCACCACCTCGCGTTTAGAGCGGCTATTCTTCATGACTTGATGGACAACTTTAGCCGATACTGTTGTAGACTGTAGTAAATTTTTACGAGTGTTGTGAGTAGCAAAGTAAAGATTACCCTCTTCATCTTTAATGCCATGACCAGAGAAAAACAGCAGCAAGAGGTCATCTTTTTGACGATCATCAAACAACATTTCGATGGCTTCTTCCATTTCTTGTCGTGGAGGATTTACCAGCACTTTGACCTCATCAAAACCGCCAATGTCTGGGTTTTCCAAAACTTGCTGCATGGCTTCAACATCTTTTGTCGCTGCTGGTAACGGGGTAAGACCAGGCTCATACTCGCTAACTCCTATTAGTAGGGCTATTTTCGCCATCTCGTTATTCTTTCCTTATATTGTGTAATTTCTTAGTTAGCTGCGATAAATTTTTGTGCTAATTCCAGTGCTGCTGTTAGTTCTTTCTGACCATTGGCTTTCACTTTCACTTTTTTTCCGTTGACTTCAACTTCCAATTCAATAGTTTTGTTACGCAAGCGATCGCCCAACCATGCCAACAATTTATAACAATTACTAATAGTGACCTCAGCTTGCAAAGCCCCGACCAAAAAACCACCAACAGATTTACCTCCTTCTGGTATTTCTGTCACTTCTACAAGTCCAGCACTTTCCACATCTAAGTCATTAATGTCTCGCAGCAGATTCCGTGTTTCCCGTTCCTGCTCCTCTGCATCTAAATCTGGATTGGCAAGAGTAATTGTGAATTTAACATTAGATTCTGAACTCATTTTGCACCTGTGAAGTCTTTTAAGGAGTTGACAAACTATATAATATACGCTTGTCTGTAATTTTACTGGATAAAATCGGAAATTTTGATAAATTTTAAGCAATTACCGCTATAGTCAAAGACTTTGAGAAAGCTCTGGGCAGATTATTATAGAAGTTTAGGCTTGATGAAAAAGGCGATAATCACTCATGACTACCGAAAAGAATCTAGCCATTGTGGACAGGGAAGCCCATGACTCATCCACTTATTATGTGTTTGACGATGGTGAAACCCATGACCCACCAACAGACTTAATATTTGATGATGGTGAACCCTTGGAATCATATAGACATCGGACTGGAATGAATGTCCTTATCCGATCATTGCAGCAGCTTTGGTGCGATCGCAATGATTATTTTACTGGGGGCAATATGTTTATTTATTACAGCAGCACCCAGGTTCGTAATCGTGATTTTCGCGGTCCCGATTTCTTCGCTGTTCTCAATATTGATGGTACTAACACTCGACAAGGTTGGGTGGTTTGGGACGAGAATGGTCGCTATCCTGATGTAATTGTGGAATTAATGTCACCTTCTACAGCAGCAATAGATAAAGGTATTAAAAAAGACCTTTATGAACAGACTTTTCGTACCTCGGATTATTTTGTCTATGATCCATTTAATCCTCGTTCTTTACAAGGATGGCATTTAGATGATAATCAAAAGTACCAGCCGTTAATCCCCAATGAAAATGGTTGGCTATGGAGTAGACGTTTAGGTTTATGGTTGGGAACTTGGGAAGGAACGGTAGAAAGGGAAACTACAATTTGGGCGCGGTTTTATGATGTTGCTGGTAATCTAGTTTTATTACCAGAGGAAGCAGCTAAATCGCAAGCAGAAGCAGCTAAATCGCAAGCAGAAGCAGCTAAGGCACGAGAGGAGGAGGCTAAGGCAAAAGCAGCTAGGTTAGCTGCCAGATTACGAGAATTGGGTGAAGATCCAGATATGTTGTAATCGTCAGGTTTCCCAAATCCCCGACTTCTGCTGTCATCATCTCTAGAAATTGCGATTTGTCGTTAGAAGTCGGGGATCTTAATTTTTGCCTGCTCACTCCTGCTGTATAATCAACTGGAAGCACTGGTATAAAAACGGAGGGCAAATCGCCAAAACTGAGTAGAAATAAAGAATAAGACAATTGCTAAAAATACCGCACCTAGCCACCAGGTAAACTGAATTTGACCTAACAGAGACTGGGCTGGAACTGTAGTTAAAAAAGTTACTGGAACTATAAAGGTAAAGAAGAAGCGATAAGCCGCCGGATAGGCTGTAATTGGATATCTTCCAGCATCTAGAAACCCTCTTAATACTTCTGTGACGTTGTATATTTTAACAAACCAAATACTTGTTGCGCTGAGGATAAACCACAGGCTGTAAAGAATGACTAAACCGCAAGCCAAGGGAAAAATAGTCAGTAAGTATTTGTCAATTCCTAAGTTAAGTTTTCTACCAGCGTAGCCAATGATGAGTAAACCGAAGATTAAATCTGGTATTCCCCAGAGGGAAAGGGTATGAATAGATAACCAAAACTGACTACGAATAGGTTTTAATAATACAAAGTCTAAAGTCCCTTCTTGGACATGACGCACAATCCGATTTAAGTTGGGAGCGAGGAAGGTAGCCGAAAAGCCTTGTAATAGGGTGAAAATTCCTAAGACTACTAAAGCTGCGTCCCATGACCAGCCCGTAAAAGTGTAGCCTGTGCGGTAAAATAGGAATAAGCCAAAGATACTACCGATTAAATTACCTAAGCTACTGAAAGCAGAAATGATAAAATTAATACGATATTCCATTTCTGCCGCAATGGCAGCACTCCAAAATAATCTCAACACTTTTAAATATCTTGCCATTTTTCGCCTTTACCCCAATATCTCTTGAATATAAAATAATTTTATCTAAACTTAATATTATTTGGTATTTTTATAATTTATGAACGTTAAAATGTTGAATGCAACTTCTTAAGCAAATCGGATTTTATGCACTTTAATTTACCGGAATTAATTAAATCGCTGGGTTATTTTGGAGTATGGGGAATTATCTTTGCTGAATCTGGTTTATTGATTGGGTTTTTTCTCCCTGGTGATAGTTTACTATTTACGGCTGGATTTGTTGCTTCTCAAAACTTGCTAAATATTTGGGTACTGATTTTTGGTGCGTTTTTTTGTGCTGTATTAGGTGATAATGTCGGGTATTTTACAGGGCATAAATTTGGCAGAAAATTATTTGAGAAGGATGATTCTTGGTTATTTCGTAAAAAACATATTGTGAAAACTCAAGATTTTTATGAAAAGCATGGTAAAAAAACAATTGTCTTAGCTAGATTTATGCCAATTGTGAGGACTTTTGCGCCGATTGTAGCAGGTATTGGGGCTATGCACTATCGGTCTTTTATGTCTTATAACTTAATCGGTGGTTTTGTTTGGACATTTGGGATTACTTTGTTAGGATTTTTCCTGGGAAAAACTTTACCAGCGGAACAGTTAGATAAGTATCTTTTACCAATAATTGGCTTAATTGTTGTTGTTTCTTTATTGCCATCTGTTATTCATATAATTAAAGAAAATAGAGCTAATAAATGATCAAATGCTTTGTTTTGATGACAGTTTACCAATCCCTATTCCCAAATATGACCAAAAGCTGGTAGCGTCAAACAAAGGAAAATATTTTTTGTGGATGTGACAACTTGAAAACACGTTCTAATTATTGGCAACTTTTACCCTATATCCGCACCCAATGGCAACCTATTGCTAAGGGTTTTGTCGGGATTTTGGGATATGTACTGGCAACTTTAACCCTGATTAATGTCGCGGGTAAGTTGGCAGTTCCCTTCGGGAATGGTAATGTATTAGCGATCGCTCAATTAGCCGGAATCAGTGCTGCTATATTTCTTGTGCGCGGCTTTTTTCAGTCTGTACAAGATTTATACATGGCTAAGGCAGCGTTAAGAATCGCTTTTTATCTCCGGCAACAGGTTTATACTCATTTACAAAAACTCAATCTCAGCTATTTTGAAACTGCTAAAGCTGGAGATTTATCTTATCGTCTCACGGAAGATGTTGACAGGGTGGGAGAAGTTATTAATAAACTTTTTCATGATTTTACTCCCTGTGTTTTGCAATTAATTGCTATTCCCATTTACATGATTTATTTAAATTGGCAACTTACCTTAGCGACGGTAATTGTTGCTCCAATTATGGGAATTTTAATTGGTTGGTTTGGGGAACGTTTACGGAAATATTCTCTCAAAAGTCAAAGTCGTATTTCTGATTTATCAGCTATTTTAACGGAAGTTTTTAGCGGGATTCGATTGATTCAAGCTTTTGCTGCGGAAAAATACGAAATTGATAGATTTAGTCATGAAGCAGAACGCAGTTTTAAAGCTAAATATTCAGTCGAAAGATTAAAGGCTATTCAAATTCCCATTGTCGGATTTTTAGAAGCTCTCAGTGCGTTATCTTTATTAATGGTAGGAACTTGGCAAATATCTCAACGTAATTTAACTGTCGGTGAATTTTTTAGTTATTTAACAGCAGCAGCTTTGTTAATTGATCCTATTGGTCATACTACTAATAATTATAATGAATTTAAACAAGGTGAGGCATCAGTTGATCGGGTTTTTGAGTTATTAGCAATTCAACCAACGGTATTAGAAAAACCAGATGCTATTACACTTCCATCTGTTAATGGTAAAGTTGAATATTGCCATATTACTTTTGCCTATAAATCAGGAGAACCTGTATTAAATAATATTAGTTTATTAGTCATGCCAGGTCAAGCTATTGCTCTGGTTGGTGCTTCTGGGGCTGGTAAAACTACTTTTGTGAATCTATTACCTCGATTTTATGATCCTGAATTTGGGGACATTTTTATTGATGATGTAAATATTCGAGATGTGACTTTAAATAGTTTAAGAAAACAGATTGGGATTGTTCCTCAAGAAACAATTATGTTTTCGGGAACTATTGCCCAAAATATCGCTTTTGGACAAAATATTTTTGATATTAACGCAGTGGAATCAGCGGCTAAAATTGCTAATGCTGATCAATTTATTCAGCAACTACCGGAAGGTTATCATACTTGGGTAGGAGAGCGAGGTGTGAATTTATCCGGGGGACAAAGACAGCGAATTGCGATCGCTCGTGCAGTCCTGCTCAATCCGCAAATATTGATCCTTGATGAAGCCACATCAGCGTTAGATTCGGAATCAGAAGCTTTGGTACAAGAGGCTTTGGAGAGATTAATGGAAAACCGCACGGTGTTAATTATTGCCCATAGATTGTCAACGGTGCGGAAGTGCGATCGCATTTTGGTGTTAGAAAAAGGGCAAATTGTGGAGTCAGGAAATCATGAGGAATTATTAGGATTAGAAGGGAGATATGCCCGGTATTATGCTCAACAATAAGATCCATAAGAATAAGATCCTCGACTTCTTAGAAAAGTCGGGGATCTGAAATTCTCGCAAGGGATACGAGACGCTACTGCAAACGCTATAATCCAATAATATGCTCATAGTTTAATCCCCAGCGTTCTTTCTCAGATAGATCAGTTTTCATCGCTTTATCATAAGTTTAAATTATCCTAAACTAAGAATACTTTTGATATTTATAACTTATAGTAATTTGCCTTTAGATTTTCTTAATAATTAATTGAGAATTTTTTCTATTTATCAACGAGGTTGCAATACTTTCCGCGATTTGCTATAATTTCAGAGAATTTCATAATTGGGTTACTCTTGTCAATTTTGGATCTTTTAGAAGATGTTAATCTGAAACCCTTTATTGACAGTAGTTTCAGAAATTATTTTCCCCGACTGATACAAAACTTTACAAAATTAATAGCTGTTTCTTCAACAATTTTAGCCATGGATTTGCTCAGAAATGATCTAATTTGAGAGATAGTAAAAATTTACTATTGACAAATTGACGAAAACGTGATAATTAACCTGTCAATATTATTAATTTTAGTGATATTAAATCAACATGAATTACCTTAACTTCGATATATGTAAGGGTTTAGCAGTGCTAAACCCCTACATATCGTATCAATTACAGGATGGTTTGCTGAATATCCCCTAAACAATCACAAAATTATTAACATTCAATGTTCCTGTTAATCCTGTGACTTCAATGATGGCATCATTAGCAGCATTAAACCCTACGATTGCATCATTAATAGCCACAAAAGTTCTGGCTCTTCGGTACTTGTTATGCTAAACCGAGAAATTGAGAGAAGGGAACAGGGAACTCTTAACTGGGAACAGGGGAAAAATTTTAATTTTCTAGTTTTTTAATAAGACTAATAATCATTCTACTTTCTTTTTTTAATAAATTAAGAATCATTTCTACATCTTTTTCTGAACATAATCCTACTCGGTGAGATAAAATTAGATGAGTTTCTAATTCATTAACTGACCCTTGAGCTATGTTTAAAAATCTTATATATTCTCCTCTATATCTTCGTCCATATCCTTCGGATATATTAGCTGGAATAGATACAGCACTTCTTCTAATTTGTTGAACCATACCATATAACTCATCTTTGGGAAAAAGTTTAGTGAGGAAATAGCATCTTTGAGCAATATCCATTCCTTTTTGCCAAATTATTAAGTCTTTAAAGTCATTAATATCTGACATTCTTCCTGTTCCCTGTTCCCTCCAGTTTAGCATACTAAGTCCGGTAGAGCCAAAGTTCTTTGTCCAAAACTGAATTGAGCAGCATAATCTGAACCAAAGGCTGCTAATTTTGCCCTGAAAGATTTGTTGTCCACCATTGTTAATAGCAGTTGGGGTATTTGTTCCCACTTGGGCAAAGAACTTATTAGCGGTATCTTTGACTAATTTAGTGTTACCTGATGATTCAACTGTGGTGTAAGGACTGCCAATAATACCATCACCATTGGTATCTATGCCAAAATTAGTTTCTTGAGTGAAAGCTGCCGCAGAATTTAATGCAAATTTTCCTTCAGAAGAAACCCAATTCCAGTTATTATCTAAACGCCAAATATGCAGATAGTCTCCGGCGGTATTCTTCCAGAGAACTTGGTTTTGACTATTCACAGTTTCCGCTGCTAGGGTTTGCCATCCTGCGTAAATATTTTGAAAGATTTGTTGTCCACCATTGTTAATAGCAGTTGGGATAGTTTGCCCCACCTGAGCAAAGAATTTGTTGGTGGTATCTTTAACTAATTTAGTGTTACCTGATGATTCAATTGAGATATAAGGATTGCCAGCAGGACTACCAATATAACCATCACCATTGGTATCTATGCCGAAAATAGGAGCAAAGAATTTGTTGGTGGTATCTTTAACTAATTTAGTGTTACCTGATGATTCAACTGTGGTGTATTGATAGGAATTTGCCATGAGTACAAAACCTTCTGTTTATTAGCTCTAAAAATGTTATGTTTATTCAACATACTCAACTGCTGACTGACTTCCGTACTGAGAAGCACTGACTTATCGTGACTTATAACTGACCTCTATTAATACATAGTCTGTAGTTAAAAATATAATTAACTATGCCACATATTTAACTGGCATAAAGATAAGAATATACGTAAGATATAATTGGAAAATCCAATATATACTGATGATGTTATACATTAATCCAGGATAAGTAATGTCAAGATCACTATGCCTTATTCTTGTGTAAGGGTAATTCATGTAGCTTGCTTCCCGCAGGGTATTACCTACAATTTGATTCTGTTTTGCGAAAGTCCTATAACTAAAAATCAAATTTCATGTTCTCAATAGCATAAATAAAGAAAAAATAGTTGGTTTTAACCGACTTTAGCTATGAGACAGGAAATTTATTCCCTGGATTTTATCTTTTTTATAGAATCTATCGAATCTATCGAATCAACCGATTTAATTAAAATTACTACCCATGACAAAAAAAATATTAACTGGACTTACTTCACAAACTTACGAACACCCCTTCGATAAAAAAGCCTTAGCTTCTTTGCAAAATATGCCTGGTCTTTCTCCTTTACTCAAAAAAGTCAACGAATATGGTATTGATCGTTTACTGAGATTACAAAGTATTGCTAGTGAAATCAGAGTCACACCTCGGAATTTTCCCCAATTGTATCAACCATTGTTAGAAGCTTGCCAAATTCTGGATGTGACAACTATTCCTGAATTGTATTTATTTCGAGGTACAGGACATATTCAAACCTATATTATTGGCGTAGAAAAACCTATTGTTGGTATTAATATAGAAGCAATGGAATGGTTAAATTATGATGAATTGCTGTTTATTTTTGGATACGAAATTGCTCGAATTAAAAGTCAGCACATGATTTATCATCAAATGTCAATTGTGATGCCAGTATTAAAGATATGGATCAGCAGTACCACATTAGGGTTAGGAGGATTGATAGCTAGTGGTGTAGAATTAGCATTATATAATTGGGTAATGATGGCAAAGTTCACTGCTGACCGGGCTGGTTTATTAGCTTGTCAGGATATTGATGTGGCAACTACCGCACTGATGAAACTTGCCGGTTTACCAGAAGAGTATTTAACTCCTCATGTGATCGAAGATTTCCTCGTTCAATCCCGCGAATTTGCTGCTAATAGTGTTGATGGTTTAGATCAAGTTACGAAAATATTAAGTTATTCAGATTCTAATCTTTCTTGGTTAGTGATGCGGACAGGGGAATTATTAAAATGGGTTGATTCAGGAGAATACAATCATGTACTTCAAGGAGAAAATGTCAACACTTCAAAAGGAGAAGAGGAAGGAGACGAAAAAGAAGGATGGAATTTTTTGACTTCTTGGTAATGGATATATGTATGATTAACGATTGCCTTGAATAATCTCTTATGCGTGGCTAAATTAGATTCCACAGGAGATGAATAAAAAAGTTTTCATAATAATGCTGCTTGAAAACCCGTAGGAGCGCAGCCCCTGCGCCCTTGCCTCATCTAATAACGGCTATATATCTTTTTCCCAACCATAACTAATTGAACACCAGATTGGTTTAAATTTGCTAACCTAGAAATGGTGTAAATATTGCTGATGGTAGCGTGGTTCTCTATTAAAACTATTATTTGAGCAACAATTATGACAGCATTTAACTCTGACAGCCTGCGTTCCTACAGTCAAGATGATGTCCAGCAAATTCTGCAATTAGCGATCGCTCGTCAAGTAGACGATAATGATCAGGAATTTTCCTATCAGCAGATAGTGGAAATTGCCACAGAGTTACAAATATCACCTGATACATTGCAACAAGCGGAACGAGATTGGTTAGTCAAACAAAGCGAAGTTGAACAACGTAAAACTTTTAATCTTTATCGTCAAAGTAAATTTAAGAAACGGTTAGGAAATTACGCAATTATTAATATTTTTTTCCTAGCTATGGATGCCATTAGTGGCGGTATTTCTTGGTCACTTTATATCTTACTAGGTTGCGGATTAGCCATATCCTTAGATATTTGGAATACTTTTCAAACCCAAGGTGAAGATTACGAAATCGCCTTTCAAAGATGGAATCGCAACCATCAAATTAAACAAACAATCAATACAGTTTTAAATAAGTGGTTTAAGATATTTAGTCCTTAAGGCTGATATTAACTGAGTTAGACCACTACTCCAGACAACTTCCATCATCATTTCCTAGTAAATCAGCGACAAAATCATCAACACTTCCTCTCTTTGCTGTACCATTATTAAAAGCCTGTTTAAGTTCCTCCGCATTAGTTAAAATTTGAGTCCGTTTTTTACCAATTCGTTGCTTTTGTAGAAACTCAAATAAATACTCTCGATCTTCTGTCGGTAAACTTTCTATAGAATTAATAATTTCCTGTAAAGTCATTATAGAACCTCCTAATCAAGTAAATCATACCTTATGCTAGTTCTATTTTAAGTCAGTCTAGGAGAGTTGGTTATGTTTCTCTGTTAAATATCCCCATTTGGCTTGTTCTGGATCAAAATCAGGTGGTGCTGGTTGGGTTTTTTCAAACCAGTTTTGCAAGGCTTTGATTTTACAGCGGTTTCCGCTCTTATGAGGTACATCTTAGCCCCCTCATCGCTTGCGGGGAGGGGGTTGGGGGTGGGGTTCTTGTACCTCATAACATCGGGAAGTGCTGTAGTTCGTCTTTTAGGTGTTTCTGGTACTGGTTCACTGGTTGGGGCTGTGGTATGATCAAGGTTATCTGTAGCTGTCCAGACTACAATTTCCACATTTCCGGGGGGGGAAATTGACGGGTTCGGTAATCAGCAAGTTACCAGATTGATCAATTTTTCCTTTGAGTTCGTATGCTTGCATGATGTTTTTCATGAGACTGTGTTTTTATATTATTTCGCGTTGAGCAAAATTCAATCTCTAAATTTGGGTTTAAATTATGATAACTACACTCATTGAACGAGAAGCAGAACCTATTTTAATTAGCGACTTAACCTGGAGAGAATTTAAAGCTGTTGAACAGCTAATTGAGCGCCCAGGGTTAAGGTTATCTTTTTTAGATGGAGTATTGGAGATTCGGAAAATGCCAGGAAAAAAACACGAAACTATCAAAGAACGTATTGGGGCTTTACTAGAAATTTATTTAGAATTTTTGGAATTAGATTTTACTCCTACTGGTTCTGTTACCCTAGAAAATGAATTTGAAAAAGTTAAAAAAGAAGGCGATAAATCTTATGAATTGGGAGCAAATAGCAAACGTGCTGATTTAGTAATTGAGGTGGTTGTTAGTAGTGGAGGAATTAATAAACTAGAAGCATATAAACGGTTACAAATTCCTGAAGTTTGGTTTTGGATGAATGATGAATTATTGTTTTATAGTTTAGGAAATGATGGTTATGAGGCTGTTAGTAAATCGCAACTTTTACCGAGTTTAGATGTAGGTTTATTGATGCGTTGTGTTAATATAGAAAATCATGCTCAAGCGCTGCGGGAATTTCGAGCAGGGATAAAAGTTACAGGATAGGATAAAAATTGTAGAAACTTCTACTCAAGATTATACCTTTGCCAACTTTTATGTGATAGTTGCTATTAAATGCGATCTTGCCAATATTTTGGTTTGCGACTACAGTGCATAACTGCTACAATTAGAATGTATTCATCTTCTATGGTATAGAGTATTCCATAGGGAAATTTATGCACTAAACACCGACGAATATCTTCATCAGTAACCGGATAGCGTTTAGGTGATTCAATAATTCGGAAAATGGCATCTTCAACAGCGTTGATAAAATTTTGTGCTGTTTCAATTTCATTTTCTGCATAAAATTGGACTGCTTCTGAGTATTCTGTTAATGCAGCCGGATGGAAATTATATTTCATTTTTCATCTTTCTAAAATTTGTCTGATTTGAGCTAAAGCTATTTCTCCAGAAATTGGCTCAACGGTATGATTTCTTATTTCATCCCGGCGTTTTTTAGCTTCTGTGTTCCAAGTCTTTTGGATATTTTCATCAATATCAGATTCTAGACTTTCAATTAGTTTTTCTACTAAAAATACTCGGCTAGAACTGGGTAAAGACAAGGCTTCGTAAATTAATTCTTCAACTGATAGCATAATTATTTATATTCCCTGTAAATTGAATTGAGAATAGGAACAAACAAAGACTTTATTCACAAACTATTTTATCATTCTTTCTGTGGAAATGTCAGATTGACGATGACAGTGTTTCTACATTATTTCGTTTTGACTAAATTGCATCGTGTATTTCTCTAGTACAACCATTTTATTTAAACTGACTATAGATTTATTTTGAGCAGTAGTCAATTATTGCTGTATTGAGTATAATTTATTTTATTAAACGCTTCTGTCAAATATAAAAAGGTAATTATCCATGTCTGAAGATTCCCAACGTAACTCTGCTGTCAATGCTGCTGCAACAACCAAGATTCACCACGTCAATTTACAGGATATATCTAAAAGCAGGGCTGCTGTGGGTGCAGTTACAACCGTACCTTTTTCCCTTCTAACTCATGCGCTGCGTGTAGTTCGAGGTGAAATTTCTGCACAGGAAGCTGTTTTCAAAAAAAATAGGCGAATCGGGAGTCATGAGAAATTGTTAGAATTAGAAGGGGGATAAGCACGGTGTTTGTTATGCTCAACAATTTAGTTAGAATGGAATCTAGTTAGAAAAAATCATCCACAAAACAGGATGATTACTCCAAATTCAAAAATAATAGAGATCAACAATATGGTTAATGTAATCCGAGGTGATGTAAATAACAAGCCAGCTTCATCTAGAAGACTAGCAAACTACTTTGAAAGTAAACGCGATATTACTGGAAGTTTATATCTAGGATATCCAATCATAGGCACTTCTCAAGGTGGTTATCCAATTGATGCACTTTTAGTATCTAAAGAGCATGGTGTGGTTATTTTTAATATTATCGAAGGAACTGATACTGACATAAATATAATACAAAATGGACAAGATGAAAGTTTCAACAAACTTGAATCTAAACTTAAGGGAAACACAAATCTTAATAAAGGTAGGAAACTAATGGTGGCTATAAATGTAGTCACATTTGCACCTACATTGATTAATAAACCAAATAATCTTTCAGAAGATTATATCGTAGTAACTAAAGAGGCTGAATTAGAAGATTATTTAAACTTTCAACATTGGGAAAATAGTCAATATTTTGAGCATCTTAACTCAGTCATACAAGCTATAACGACTATTAGAAAAAGAAACCAGCGTAATTATGTTAAACGAGAAGATTCAAGAGGTGCAAAACTAAAAAGGCTTGAAGATTCTATTGCTAATTTAGATCATGATCAAAGTGCTGCTGTGATTGAAACTGTTGAAGGTGTGCAGAGGATTAGAGGTCTTGCTGGTTCAGGCAAAACTATAGTATTGGCTCTTAAAGTTGCATATTTACACGCAAAACATCCTGATTGGAATATTGCCGTTACCTTTAATACTCGTTCATTAAAAAATCAATTTAAGCACTTTATAAACACTTTTGCTATTGAGCAGATAGGTGAAGAACCAGATTGGGAAAAAGTTAAAATCATTCATGCCTGGGGAAATCCTTTAATAGAGGGAATTTACTATGAAGTGTGTAAAAGGCATAATATTGAATATAGAGACCTAAATGCAGGCAAACAAATGGCTCGTTTATATGGTCAAGAATTTGATGCAGTTTGTGAGGAAGCACTTGATAAAATTAGCGGCTTTGAGCAGTATTTTGATGCAATATTAATTGACGAAGCTCAAGACTTTTCTAAACATTTTCTACAACTTTGTTACAACATCTTAAAGAAACCTAAAAGATTAATTTATGCTTATGATGAACTACAAAGTCTTAGCAATAAAACAATGGAGTCACCGGCAGAAATTTTCGGAAATGACAGTTATGGTAATCCTTATGTTAAACTTCAAAATAAATCAGGAGAACCCAAACAGGATATTATTTTAGAGAAATGCTATAGAAATTCTCGTCCACTTCTAACTTCTGCTCACGCATTAGGTTTTGGAATATATAGAAAAGGGGGATTAATCCAAATGTTTGATAATGCAGAATTGTGGACAGATATTGGTTATGAAATAGAAGAAGGAAATTTAGAAGATGGTAAACCTGTGAAGCTTGCTAGAAATGAAAATACTAGTCCAAAATTTCTAGAATCTCACTCAGATATTAACGACTTAATTATGTTTAAGTCATTTAATAACGACCATGAGCAAATGGAATGGTTAGTAAACGAAATAGAGAAAAATATTGGCGAAGATGAATTAAAATATGATGATATTATGATAATTCACTGTAACCCGCTTACAACCCGTAGTGCTGTTGGAAATCCTAGAGCTTTATTAAAGGACAGAGGAATTAACTCTAAACTGACTGGAGTAGCAAGTTCACCAGATGATTTTTTTGGTGATAAAGAAATTACTTTCACAGGAATCTATAGAGCAAAAGGAAATGAAGCTGCAATGGTGTATGTTATAAATGCTCATGAATGTTTCTCTGGTTCAGAACTTGCTAGAAAGAGAAATATTTTATTTACTGCTATTACCAGAAGTAAAGCTTGGATCAGAGTATTAGGTTACGGTGAAGATATGAGAGGTTTAGTACAAGAATTTGAAGAAGTTAAAAGAAGAAACTTTGTTCTGGGATTTACTTATCCTACAGACAATGAGCGAAAAAATATGAATGTTATCAATAGAGATATAAATTCTAAAGAACGGGAAAATATTACAAAGCAACGGAAGAAGATAAAAGAGTTAGTTCAAGGTTTAGAAACAGGTGCAATACAAAAAGAAGATTTCCAAGAGGAAATGGAAAAATTAAAAGACCTTATTTCATAAAAATGATTAGTCATCAAAAAATTCTTGAAGAAATTCAGACTATTACTACAAAACTAATACAAATGAGTTTGTCTGAACGACAAAATTTTCCGTCATGTGTATCTATTGGTAAAGATAGTTATGAGATTGCATATTCTGGTATACAGGATCTTTCAATAGCATTAAAAAACATTGAGTACAAACAAATATATCAGGAATTAGACAAGGGTAAAAACTACAATTTTAAGATGGTTGATGGTGCATTAATACAACTTTTGTACACCTATAAAAATTCTGAATTGGTTTCACATAGGCTTGCCTTTTTACCCTCACCATTTTTAGAAGACTTTCAAAATAATCCTGAAATTTATGAAACAGAAGAAATATATGCGGATATAATAGCAAGAAATATATTACCTATACCAATTAGATTTGATTATGATCCAGATAACCATCAGGAGTTAGATCACCCGAAATGCCATTTAACGTTAGGGCAATTTGAAAACTGTAGAATACCTGTTTGTTCCCCTATTTCACCAAATACTTTTATATCCTTTATTCTTCGTAGTTTTTACAATACCGCTTTTAGGAAGTTTACAAGTGATTATACTTTTTCCAGCAACCTTTTCAATGAAACAATAACTCTCAAAGAGAAAAAAGTATTACATATAGCTATTTATTAATAAATAATGAAAATGAGGAATAAAAGCAATCAATGCTTCCCATTCCCATAAGAAAACCGCCTGTAAGTCCAAAAAATAACAACAAGCGGTTTTCTAGATATTTAGGAAGTAAATTAGCTACTAGAACCAGAAGCGGCTAATTCTGCTAACCGTTCTTGTTGATCTTGCGATATACAAGATTGAATTACCGTCTCTATATCACCTTCCAAAACAGGGTTAAGGGTAAAATTTTGACCTAAACGATGGTCAGTCACCCGGCTATCTTTATAATTGTAAGTACGAATTTTTTCCGAACGAGAACCAGTCCCGACTTGCGATCGCCGCATGGAAGTCACAGCATCTTGTTGTTCTCGCAATTTCAACTCATACAACTTAGCCCGGAGGATTTGCATCGCCCGTTCTTTATTCTGCAACTGACTTCGTTCTTCAGTACAGAAAATCCGAATCCCAGTGGGTTTGTGGAACAAATCAGCCGCAGTTTCCACCTTATTCACGTTTTGTCCACCCGCACCACCAGAACGCGCCGTACTCATTTCAATATCTTTCGGGTCAATATGGATTTCCACCTCATCCACTTCTGGCATAATCGCTATAGTCGCCGTCGAAGTGTGAACCCTTCCTCCCGATTCCGTTGCTGGTACACGCTGAACACGATGCACACCAGATTCAAACTTCAGCTTACTATAAACACTATCACCTTGAATTTCTAGAATTACTTCTTTAAACCCGCCCATTTCTCCCAAGGATTCGCTGACTAGCTTCACCTTCCAACCTTGGACATCAGAATAGCGAGAATACATCCGCAGTAAATCTCCCGCCCAAATACTCGCTTCATCACCACCAGTCCCAGCGCGAATTTCCAACATGATATTTTTATCATCGTTGGGGTCACGGGGTATCAGCAACACTTTTAAGCGATTTTCTAGATATTCCAGCTTTTCCTCTAGTTCGCTGACTTCCAATGCTGCCATTTGTTGCAACTCTAGATCGCTATTTGACTCTTTGAGGATCTGACGCGCTCCTACTAATTCATCTTGGGTTGTTTTCCAAGTTTCATAGGTATCAACTACCTCTTCCAAGGAAGAACGAGACTTGGCAATTTTTTGATACTCATCAGGATTACTAGCGGTATCAGGATCGGCTAAACGGCGTGTTAATTCATTAAATGTTTGTTCAACAGATTTAAGTTTATCCAGTAAATATATTTCTGCCATGATGACTACATAAGCTCCTAAAAAATAACAAGTGGGCTACTGCATTAAATGACAAGCGACCCAGCACTATGCAGGGTCGTCTATGGCTTCCGCCATGCTATCAATAGTTACAGCCAACCAGCTACTTTTGATTATCGTCGCCAGTTTGAGTTTCAGTTTCAGTTTGAGTGCTGGACATACCATATTTACGGAGGAAGCGTTCTACACGGCCTTCAGTATCAATCATTTTCTGAGTACCAGTGTAAAAGGGGTGATTTCCAGACCAAACATCTACGTGTAATTCTGGTTTGGTAGCACCAATGGTCATAATAACTTGACCATTACAGTAGACTTTAGCGTCTGGATACCATTTGGGATGAATATCAGGTTTAGCCATTGTTTTTTGTTGCGAATCTATATAAATTGTGACTGGGGATTGGGGACTGGGGATTGGGGATTGGGGACTGGGGACTGGGGACTGGGTAAAAGTTTTTCCTTCTGAACTCCTGACTCCTGACTCCTGACTCCTATCTTAACGTTTGGAGTATTGAGGTGCTTTGCGGGCTTTGTGCAAACCGTATTTCTTCCGTTCTTTAGCTCGTGGGTCACGAGTTAAATAACCTTCAGTTTTCAGCGGTGAACGGTTATCTGGGTCAAGTTGACACAAAGCGCGGGCAACTCCTAGACGAATAGAATCAGCCTGTCCAGTTAAGCCACCACCTTCGGCTTTCACCAAAATGTCGTATTCGCTTTCTAATCCCAAGGTTTCCAAAGGTGCTTTAATAGCTCCTAAGTAGTTGGGATTGAATTGGAAATACAAATCTCCATCTTTGCCATTAACAGTCATTTTCCCTTCACCGGGAACTAGACGGACACTAGCAACTGAACATTTACGGCGACCAGTACCCCAGTAAACGGCACGACCGCTAGTAGTTTCTGCTACTTGCATTAATTTTCTCCAGGAATTGTACTAATTGTGATTTCTTTGGGTAGTTGTGCTGCATGAGGATGAGTTGGGCCTGCATACACTTTCAGCTTGGTAAATAATTGCTTACCCAAACTATTTTTAGGTAACATACCTTTAATAGCGTGTTCAAGGATTCTTTCGGGTAAGCGCTGTTGCAACTTAGCGAAAGTTTCTGTTTTCATCCCACCAGGACGGCCGGAATGACGACGGTAAACTTTTTGGGTGCGCTTTTTACCTGTAACTGCCACTTTCTCAGCATTGATAATAATGACAAAATCCCCTGTATCCATATGGGGTGTAAATTCAGGTTTCTTTTTGCCTCTGAGGATCATTGCAACTTCGGTAGCAAGACGACCCAGACGTTTATCTGTAGCGTCTACTAAGTACCAATCGCGCTCAATAGATGCTTGAGGGGGAAGGTAGGTTTTACTCATTTTTTTTGTCAGTTGTCAGTTGTCAGTTGTTAGTTGTCAGTTGTCAGTTGTCAGTTGTCAATTGTCAGTTGTCAATTGTCAGTTGTCATGATCCATGACTAGGTATGGTTGGGTGTCATACCAAATTTTTGGGGGAAAGGGAAAATCGGGATAACCGACTCTCAACAAGCATAACCCGTGAGCAGGTGCAGAATATTTCACTTCTTCCCGGCGTTCTTGTTGCCAGATGTCGGTGAAGTCATCTAGAGTCCGCTGACCAGAACCTACTTGTACTACCATTCCGATTAATAGCCTCACCATGCCATATAAAAATCCATTAGCCTGAATTTCAATATGGATAAATGCTCCACTACGACGGCATTCTACAGCTTGCACTTCTACCCAGGAATGCGATCGCGCTGACCCAGCCCGTTCAAAAGCAGATAAATGGTGTTTTCCCAGTAGCGGTTTCAGGGCAGATGTAATTAAGGCTTCATCCAAGGGGGCATAATAATAATGCCAACTGAAAGGTTGCGCGAATAAATTCGGTAAATTTTCAGTATAGATAGTGTAGCGATATCGTCGGTAAACTGCGCTAAAACGAGCGTGCCAACTTTCACTTACACCTGCTGATGCCCTGATCAATATCCCTGGGGGCAAATAGCCATTGAGAACCTTTGCCCACCTGTGAGCAGGAATTGAACCTGTAGCTTCAAAATGGGCTACTTGAGCGGCAGCATGGACTCCAGAATCAGTTCTACCTGCTCCGTGGAGTGTCACATGATACCCTAGAACAGTGGCTATAGCTGTTTCTATCTCTTCTTGGACAGTGCGCTGTCCTTTTTGTCTTTGCCAGCCGTGAAAATGAGTACCTATGTACTGAATAACCAAGGCTACTCGCTGAGTAGAATTATGCTGGCTGCTTTCTAACATAGTTGTTTGTCAGTCGTCAGTTGTCAGTTGTCAGTTGTTTTTTATTTGCTACTGACCAATGACCAATGACTAATGACTAATAACTTTAAACTAGTTCAATAATCGCCATTTCAGCATGATCACCGCGACGGGGGACGGTATGCAGAATGCGAGTATAACCACCTTGACGGTCAGCATACCGAGTTGGGGCTTGCTCGAATAGTGCATGAACCAGAGTTTTGTCGTAGATATAACCTAACGCCTTTCGACGTGATGCTAAAGAGCCATCTTTAGCTAGGGTAATCATTTTATCTACTTCACTGCGGACAACTTTAGCTCTGATTAAAGTTGTAGTAATTCGACCATGACGTACCAACTCTGTTGTCAAAGCTCTGAGAAGAGCGCGACGTTGATCCGCTGGTTTACTAAGTTTTTTGACTCGGCAACGATGGCGCATAATAATGCAAAGAGTGAATTATTAATGGTTTTGATTTAGCTAGGCTTAGAGCTTCTTTCTTGAGGTAAAGTAATACCTAAGCGACGCTGTAAAGCTTCCACTACTTCTTCCGCTGACTTTTGACCAAAGTTTTTGATTTCTAAAAGGTCTTCTTGGGTGTAATCCAATAAGTCGGCTACGGAATTTACTTGAGCGCGTTTGAGACAGTTATAAGCTCTGACAGATAACTGTAATTCTTCAATCGGAATTTGCGCGGTGGGATCATCTGGGATATCTGAACCTGTATCCGTTGGTTCTAAGGAGATATCTTTCAGTGGGTTGAATAAATCTACCAAAATTCCAGCGGCAGATGATAGTGCTTCTTGAGGAGAAATACTACCATTAGTCCATACTTCCAACAGTAGTCGGTCTTTCAAAGAACCATCGTCACGGGTTTCTTCAACACTATAGTTGACTTTCCGTACGGGCATAAACACTGAGTCAATTTGGAGAAAATCCAAAGATGTGGCTTCTTCTCTGCCTCGTTCTACAGTCCTGTAGCCTTTGCCTTTCTCAATCCGAAATTCCATTTCCAGTTTTCCACCTTCAGCAATGGTGGCGATATACTGGGTCGGGTCAATCACTTCTACTTCACTAGGTAAGTCGAAATGCGCTACAGTAACTGTTGCTGGTCCGTTCACGAGTAAGCGACCAATTTGGGGTTGAGAAGAATAACTCTTGAGAATGACATCCTTCATTCGCATGAGGATTTCTAGTACGTCTTCTCTTACCCCTGGAACTGTCGCAAACTCATGGCTAACACCAGCAATTCTCACCGCTGTTACTGATGTCCCTTCTAAGTTAGAAAGTAAAACCCGCCGCAACGCGTTACCAACAGTTGTCCCTTGACTGCGCTCTAGGGGTTCTAGAACGAACTTACTGTAATAGCTCCGACTTTCCTCAGCATTAGACTCTACACATTCAATTTGAAACTGAGCCACGGAGTAGCCTCCCTTGTTAAGGTGCTGCTAGAAGACAAATTAATTGCTTCTCAAATTTTCTTGAAAGCGAACTTATTTACCCCACGCGTCTAAATTCAACAAGTATTCGCTTGGGGAAAATAGTTCAAAATTACCAGCCACAGAGGGCATTGTTGATGATTTCCCAAGGGTTCTAGCTTTTGGCTTGATTACCCAATAGGTTCTGTTTAAACTCGACGGCGCTTGGGTGGACGGCAACCGTTGTGGGGAATTGGGGTAATATCTCGAATGAGTGTAATTTCCAATCCTGCACCTTGAAGCGCCCGAATAGCGGTTTCTCTACCTGCACCGGGACCACTCACCATGACTTCGATTTGCCGCATTCCTTGGTCTGTGGCTCGTCTAGCTGCGCTTTCAGCAGCGGTTTGTGCAGCAAAGGGAGTTCCCTTTTTTGCCCCTTTAAATCCACTAGAACCAGCACTTGCCCAGGAGATAACATCTCCATTTTGATCGGTAATCGTGACAATGCTATTGTTGAAGGTAGACTGAATGTAGGCAACCCCATTGGGTACGTTCCGTTTCTGCTTTTTGCTCCCGGATTTTTTCGTTGGTTGTCTGGCCATATTTCTTTAGTGAATTTAAGGTACAACTTGCTAATTGCAGCAAGTTTAGAAAAATTATTTGCCAGGGGCTTTCTTCTTACCAGCCACTGTTTGTCTTCTACCACGTCTGGTTCTAGCGTTGGTACGGGTTCTTTGCCCACGCACTGGTAAGCCCATGCGGTGTCTACGCCCTCTGTAGCAGCCAATATCAATCAAACGCTTAATATTTAGTCCTTCTAAGCGGCGTAAATCTCCTTCAACCTGATAGTTGCTTTCGATTTCTCCTCTGAGAGCGGCTACATCAGCATCAGATAGGTCTTTTACGCGGATATCTGGATTTACGCCAGTAGCTGCGAGAATTTGATGTGATCTAGTTAAGCCAATTCCGTAAATGTATGTTAGACCAATTTCTACCCGCTTATCGCGGGGAAGGTCTACGCCGGAAATCCGTGCCACAATGAATCTCTCCCTATTGTTTTCGTAGTTGCAGTTAGCAAAGTGCGATATCGTGGCCTTAGCCGTTGAATTGTCGCGGGTTTAACTTTGCTTTGATAGATAGTTTCTATCCTTGGCGTTGTTTGTGTTTGGGATTTTCACAAATCACCATCACGCGACCACGACGCTTGATCACGCTGCACTTTTCACAAATTTTCTTAACTGAGGCTCTGACTTTCATGCCTTTAAAATTGACTCCAAATAGTAAATTATAGCATTTCTAGAAGAAATATTTCAGTTATGTAACTAGAAAAAGACCAGTTGATTTATGTATGGTAAGATTCTCTGTTATTGATTTTATTTCTTCCGCAGGCGATAGGTGATTCTACCTTTGGTTAAGTCGTAGGGTGTTAATTCAACTTTGACGCGATCGCCAGGTAAAATCTTGATGTAATTACGGCGAATTTTCCCAGAAATGTGTGCCAGGACATTAAAGCCGTTATCTAAGTCAACACGAAACATTGCATTAGGCAACGATTCGGTGACAGTCCCTTCCATTTCAATTAAATCTTGCTTAGACAAGTTTTTTCCTCAACTCAATAATCTCCTGTTGTCCTTGTCCACTTTCATGGCAAGAACACAATTGGAGAAAAATATCAACAGTTTAATAATATATCTTAGCTAAAATTGACTTACGCCTGGCTTGGAAGATAGGGGCGAGGTAATAAGGCAATGGAAAAATTTTTTCTCTCTGCCGACATAGACCGCTACCCCTGAATTTCTTTAAGCAGCTATGATATTTTTCAAATCAGTAAAAACTTCTTCTTGGGACTGATTACCGTTGACTGTTAGGAGTTTTTGGCGATCGCTGTAAAAGTTAATCAAGGGTGCAGTATCATCACGGTAGACTTCCAAGCGCCGACGAATCACTTCTTCAGTATCATCTTTTCGTCCGCGTCCTAGTAGCCGAGTAATGACAGTTTCATCTGGTGCATCCAGATTGACTACCTTTTCACCACCCTGTCCTAGACTTTTAAGTAATTCTGCTAGAAACTCTGCTTGTGTAACTTTACGAGGAAAGCCGTCCAAAATCCAACCTGTTTTAGTATCTGATTGTTGCAGGCGTTCCTTTACCATATCTTCTACTAATTTATCGGGGACTAATTCGCCTTTATCCATGAAACTTTGGGCTTGCATTCCCAAAGTTGTTTTCTCCTGAATAGCTTGACGTAAAATGTCACCTGTAGAAATATGGGGAATCTGCAAAAATGCAGCCAAGGTTTGAGCTTGAGTTCCTTTACCAGCACCCGGTGGTCCCAAGAAGATTAATCGCGTCACTATTGTTTCACCATTCCTTCATAACGCTGAGAGATGACGTAAGTTTGGATTTGTTTAGCCGTGTCAATTGCCACACCAACCAAAATTAACAAAGATGTTGCCCCCAGTCCTTTAAAGGTGGGAACTTTTAAGGCACTTTCTACGGCCGTGGGAATAATTGCCACTAAACCTAGAAAGATAGCTCCTAAAAAAGTCAGGCGATTTGTCACCCGTTCAATATACTCACTAGTAGCTTTTCCGGGACGAATACCGGGAATACTAGAACCCATTTTTTTCAAATTCTGAGCCACATCTACTGGGTTGAGAATCAACGAAGAATAGAAATAGCTGAAGAAAACAATGGAAGTTAAGTAAACGAGAGCATATACCCAAGGTGCAGAACCACCTGGACTTAAATAGGTATTAACAATGTTTGCTAATTCGGGATTCTTAGTGAAATTGGCGACTAAAAGTGGCAAACTCAGGATTGCGGCTGCGAAAATAATCGGCATTACCCCACCAGAGTTGAGACGTAGGGGTAAATAACTCCGCTGTTCTGCTAAAACTCTTCTACCTACTTGACGACGGGCAGAAATAATGGGGATGCGGCGCATTCCTTCTTGTACGAACACAATACCCACGATTGTGAACATAAAAACCACTACAAGAACGATGACGCGCCCGACTATTTCCCGTCCACCAACTTGTACCAAGTCAATGGTATCGCCGAGAGACTTGGGTAAAGATGCCACAATGTTGACAAAAATCAACAAAGATGCCCCATTACCAATACCCCGTTCTGTAATCAGTTCAGATGCCCACATGACGAACATTGAACCAGCAGTGAGAGCGATCGCCGTTTCTGCTACGAATATCGGACCTGGTGTTTTGGCAAATTGTTGGAGAAATAATGCCGAAAAAGCCACACTTTGAATAATTGCCCAAATTACAGTCACATAGCGGGTAATTTGTGATATTTTCCGCCGACCTGCTTCGCCTTCATTTTTCTGGAGATTTTCTAAAGATGGCAGAGCAGAAGTGAGTAATTGGATAATAATGGACGCATTAATAAAGGGCAAAATCCCTAAAGCAAAGACACCTAAAGTAGAGAGTCCCCGCCCAGAGAATATATCCAATAAACCAAAGATGGAATTGTTGCCCGATATAGCTTCAGCAAACTTAGGTCTATCAATTCCTGGAACAGGCAAAAAGATACCCAGGCGAACCAAAATTAAAATACCGACAGTGACAAGCAGCCTACCTCTCAGTCCGGCTGCTTGCGCCATCTGCATAAAAGTTTCTTGAGCCGTTGGGGCTTTGTCTCGACTGATCATAGAGTTTTACCTTTGAAGTCCTAACTATGATTTACGTGATTCATTATGATGAAGATGATTAAGCCGTCTGAACTGTGATTTTTGTGATTTATTTGATGAAGATGATTATCCTAATCACATTCATCATCCTAATCATATAAATCATCTTAATCATAAAAATCATAGTTCAGACTTTTATGCAGCTTCACAACTTCCACCAGCAGCCTCGATTTTGATTCGAGCTTGGCCTGTGAAAGCAGCAGCTTTTACCTGAAGAGGAACATTCAATTCCCCATTCCCCAAAATTTTCAATGGACCTTTAACAGCGGTCAGGATACCTGCCTCTTTTAATGATTCCAAAGTTACTTCTGAGTTAGCAGGTAAATCATTTAATTTCTCTACATTAATCGTAGTGTAGATTCTCCGGTTCATCAGGGGGAAACCCTTGAGTTTAGGTATCCGGCGGTACAATGGCTGTTGACCACCTTCAAAACCTGGTCTTGTCCCACTACCAGAACGGGATTTTTGACCACGCATCCCTAAACCAGCACTAGCACCTTGTCCAGCAGAAATACCTCTACCTACACGCTTACGGCGTTTTTTAGAGCCTTTTTGGGGCTTAACATCATTAAGTCTCATTTTGGTTTGTGATTTTAGATTTTAGATTTTGGATTTTAGATTGAGAATCTGATACAAAGACTGACTAAATATAGAGTTTCTCAATGGCGATACCGCGATCTTCAGCAACTTCACTTAATGTTCGCAGGGTAGATAGAGCGTTGACTGCTGCTCTGGCGTTGTTCAAAGGGTTGTTTGAACCTAGTTGTTTAGCGAGAATATTACGTATTCCTGCTAACTCTAATACAGTCCGTACAGCACCCCCGGCAATTACCCCTGTACCTGGTGCGGCTGGGCGCATCATGACTTTAGCACCGCCACCAACACCATCAATGGGGTGAGGAATAGAATTGGATTTGGTGATTGGGATGTCAATTAGATGTTTTTTACCATCAGCGACACCTTTTTTAACTGCACCAATTACATCTGATGCCTTACCAACTCCGACTCCAACTTGTCCACGTTCATTACCGACGACGACAATGGCACGGAAGCTGAGTTTTTTACCACCTTTGACGACTTTACTCACCCGGCGGATTTGGATAACTCGCTCTTGCCAGGTGGTTTCTTCTTTTTTTGTACGGCTTGCTTTACGACGACCGGTTACCATAATCAATGCTCTCTTTTAGTTGTCAGTTGTCAGTTGTCAGTTGTCAGTTGTCAGTTGCTACTGACTATTGACTACTGACGGACTTAGAAATCTAAACCAGCCTCGCGTGCCGCCTCGGCTAAGGCTTTGACGCGACCATGATAGAGGTTGCCACCACGGTCAAAAACGACTTTAGTGATGCCTTTTTCTAGGGCGCGGACAGCTACCAGTTTACCAACTTGCACTGATGCGTCACAGTTGGCACCGGAAGCGATGCTAGATTTCAATTCTGGTTCTACGGTTGATGCCGCCACTATAGTTTCCTGCTTGGCATCATCAATCAATTGAGCATAAATATGCTCATTGGATCGAAATATGGACAAACGTGGACGTTCTGGGGAACCGTTGACTTTGCTACGAACGCGCCGATGACGACGTTGTTTTGATTCTTTGCGTGTAAGTTTCATATTTACTTCTTACCACCCTTACCAGTCTTACCAGCTTTGCGTCTGACCACTTCACCTGCATAGCGAATACCTTTACCTTTGTAGGGTTCAGGTGGACGAACGGCACGAATTTTAGCTGCTGTGTTGCCGACAATTTCTTTGTCATAACCGCTGACTATGACATTAGTTGTCCCTTCTACCGCAAATTGAACTCCTGCTGGAGGTTCAATTTGGACTTGATGGCTATAACCCATATTTAAAACTAGGTTACTGCCTTGAAGTTGGGCGCGATAACCAACCCCTTGGATTTCCAAGCGACGTTGAAAACCCTGGGATACTCCCTCCACCATGTTGGCCACTAGGGTGCGGCTCAAACCGTGCATTTGTCTGGAGGTACGGGTTTCATCCCGACGAGTAACTATCAATGTTTCTCCTTCTTGGGAGACTATGACATTTTTAGGTAGTTGACGGGAAAGTTCGCCTTTAGGACCTTTCACTACTACTTTGACACCATCAATCGCCACTTGCACTTTGGCGGGAATGGTAATTGGACGTTTACCAATACGAGACATGATTTTTTGTTCTTTGTCAGTTGTTTTTTGTCAGTTGTCAGTTGTTGGTTGTTTTGCCACTGACCAATGACCAATGACCAATGACGACTACCAAACGTGGCAAAGCACTTCACCGCCTAGATTTTGGCGGCGTGCTTCGCGGTCAGTCATAATCCCACTGGATGTAGAAATAATGGCAATACCGATACCGCCTAGCACTCTTGGTAATTCTTTTCTATTGGAGTAAACACGCAAACCTGGTTTACTCACTCGTTTTAGGGCAGTGATTAGGGGTTGGCGATTTTTACCTTTGTATTTCAGGGAAATAACTAGGTTCCGCTTAATTCCTTCTCCTGCTTCTTCAACTTCCGCAATGAAGCCTTCTTCTCGCAGTACCTTGGCAATATTACGAGTCATCTTTGTAGCTGGTACTTGCGTAGTTTGATGCCTTGCCATATTGGCATTGCGGATGCGCGTCAGCATATCTGCAATTGTGTCGTTAGCCGCCATCGTTCCCTCTTTAGATGAACTTATTGATCGCGAAAGGGCATTCCCATTTCCTTAAGTAAGGCGCGGCCCTCTTCGTCGGTTTTTGCCGTGGTGATGATAGAAATATCTAAACCCCGGACTTGATCGATTCTGTCATATTCCACTTCTGGAAAAATTAGCTGTTCCCGCACACCTAGAGTGTAGTTGCCACGGCCGTCAAAGCTTTTGGGGCTGACACCGCGAAAGTCTCTGATTCTGGGTAGTGTGAGGTTAATCAGACGATCTAAGAAAGCGTACATCCGTTCGCCTCTTAGTGTCACCATAATCCCTACAGGCATACCTTGACGAATTTTAAAGCCGGCGATCGCTTTCTTTGCCCGTGTTACCACAGGTTTTTGTCCAGTAATCAGGGCAATTTCGCTGATAGATGCCTCTAGTGATTTAGCGTTTTGAGCAGATTCTCCCAAACCTCTGTTGATAGTTATCTTAATCACCTTAGGCACTTGATGCACGTTGGTGTATTCAAACTGAGTAATCAATTTGGGAGTAATTGTCTCTTGATATACGGTTTTAAGTCGTGTTTTCGCCATAGTGTTTGTCCTTATATCCCCTGGGCTTGGTCAGGGTCGCTTTCCTCCAATTAAAAATGCCAAATTAAAAATTAAAAATTGAAATTGCGAATTTTTTAATTTTTAATTCTTAATTTTTAATTGGTGAGAATTTCACCTGTTTTTTTGAGCATTCTCACTTTCTTGCCTTCGGCGGTGAAAGTGTAGCAAACGCGACTAGCGACGTTTTGCTTGGTGGAATAGAGCATCACATTGGAGCTATGAATGGGGTACTCCTGGGTGACTATTTGCCCTGATTCACCTTCTTGTTGAGGTTTCACGTGCTTGGTTTTAAAGTTGACACCTTTGACAAGGACTTTGCTCAATTGTGGTAGTGCTTTAATCACTTCCCCAACTTTACCCTTATCTTTGCCAGCGATGACTTGGACAGTATCACCGGTTTTGACGTGCATTTTATGAAAAACTTTGGGTTGTGGGCGCTTTGCCATTACAGCACCTCCGGAGCCAGAGAAACAATTTTAGTAAAGTTTTTGTCGCGCAGTTCACGAGCTACCGGACCAAATACCCTTGTACCTCTAGGATTACCTTCTTTATTGATAATCACTGCGGCGTTATCGTCAAAACGGATAGCCATGCCACTGTCACGACTAATAGCTTTACGAGTACGCACAATTACTGCTTCTACCACATCTGACTTTTTTACAGCCATGTTGGGTGAAGACTCTTTGACAACAGCGATAATTCTATCGCCTACGCCACCATAACGGCGGTTACCTGCACCTAATACGCGGATGCACATTAGTTTTTTAGCACCGCTATTATCTGCGACATTCAGATAAGATTGGGGTTGAATCACAACTGGTCTCTCTTTTAGGGTCGTTGTAGCTGATAGTACAACTGTTTACTAAGTAGCTTTAATGTTCAGGATTTCTTTGACTTGCCAACGCTTGGTTTTGCTCAGGGGTCTAGTTTCCTGAATCCGCACCCGGTCGCCTATTTTGCAAGTATTCTCTTCGTCGTGAACTTTATAGCGGCGGGTTTGAACTACGATTTTGCCGTACTTGGGGTGAGGAGCGCGGTTTTCTATGGCTACTACCACAGTTTTTTGCATTTTATCGCTCACTACCAAGCCAACTCGTTCTTTGACTGCCATAATCTCCTACTTTTGTGCTTGATCTGAAAGACTCGCTGCCCGTTTCCGTTCTCCTTCTACTGTCAGTAATTGGGAGAGCCGATGGCGTGCGTGTTTGAACTGGTGAGGCTTTTCTAATTGTCTAGTGGCTTTTTGTAAGCGCAACTGGAATAGTTGTCTTTTCACAGCGACAATTTCTTCACCCAACCGTTCGTCATTTAATTCTCTAGCTTCTGAAATCTTGGGAAGAGGCATAAACTACTCCTGCTCCTGTGGTTGAGAGCGGGTAATAAACTTGGTCTTAATTGGTAACTTACTGTCAGCTAATCGCATGGATTCGCGGGCAATTTCTTCAGTAACGCCGCCAATTTCAAACATGATCCGGCCTGGTTTGACTACGGCTACCCAAAATTCTGGGTTACCTTTACCAGAACCCATCCGGGTTTCAGCAGGACGCATGGTGATTGGTTTGTCAGGGAAAATCCGAATCCAGATTTTGCCACCCCGGCGAATATACCGAGTCATTGCCCGACGGGAAGCCTCGATTTGCCGTGAGGTAATCCAAGATGGTTCTTGGGCTTGGAGTCCAAAATCCCCAAAGTTGAGGGTACTGCCTCGGCTGGCAAGACCTTCCATGCGTCCGCGTTGTTGTTTGCGGAATTTAGTTCTTCTAGGACTTAACATGATTTGTCAGTTGTCGGTTGTCAGTTGTCAGTTGTCAGTTGTCAGTTTTTTACCACTGACTATTGAGCATTGACTAGGCTTCATTGGAGCGGTCTTCAAACTGTTGACGACGACGTTGTTGTTGTCGGCGACGGGGTTCGCGTTCACGGTCACGATCTCCACGTTCACGGTCTTTAGCTGGTTGAGCGGGAGCTTGTTCCTGTCCAGGAATAATTTCGCCTTTAAAGACCCAAACTTTAATTCCGAGAATTCCGTAAACTGTCTTAGCTGTGCAGCCAGAATAGTCAATGTCAGCGCGTAAGGTATGGAGAGGAACTCTACCTTCACGAGTCCACTCTGAGCGGGCAATTTCTGCACCGTTGAGCCGACCACCGACTTGAACTTTGATTCCTTGGACACCTGCTCTTTGAGCGCGTTGAATTGCTTGACGCACAACTCGGCGGAAGGAAACCCGACGTTCTAATTGTTGAGCAATGTATTCAGCAATCAGGTAAGCATCAGCATCAACTCGTTGGACTTCAACAACGTTAATGCGAATTTGGCGATTACCACCCAAGGCTCCTTGCAGTCCTAACCGTAATGATTCAATACCTTGACCACCACGACCTACAACCACACCTGGTCTAGCTGTGCGGACTTCTAGGTCAATTTGATCAGCTTTGCGCTCAATTCTCACTTCGGAAATACCGGCGTTATTTTGAGCGTATCTACCTAGTTTTTGCTCAATGTATTGACGGAGTTTGTAGTCTTCTTGGAGAAGTTCTGGATAACGGTCAGGTTCTGCAAACCAACGGGATTGGTGTTCTTGAGTTATACCCAGTCGAAAGCCGACTGGATGAATTTTCTGTCCCACAAAAGCTTCCTCTAAAATTTCTTACTGTACGCAATTTTCTTGTGCCTGTATGGCTGTTTACTCAGCAGTAGCAACCGCGGAAACAGCAACAGTGATATGACACGTTGGTTTGCGAATTTGGTAAGCTCGACCTTGCGCTCTGGGTTGAAACCGTTTTAGCACTGGTCCTTGGTCGGCATAGGCCTGACTGATCACCAAACTGGATCTGTCTAAACCAGCATTATGCTCGGCATTAGCTGCGGCACTTCTGAGAACCTTTAAGATGGGGTCACAAGCGCCATAGGGCATAAATTCGAGCAAGATTAGTGCTTCTCTGTATGAACGGCCGCGAATTTGATCAAGTACACGGCGCACTTTATAGGGAGAAATGCGTATATAGCGGGCGATTGCCTTAACTTCAGTAGTGTCAGTTGCCATTTTCATAACTTACTCTATGTTTATCAATTAAAAATTTAGAATTAAAAATTAAAAATTCTCATGTTTTAATTTTTAATTTTCAATTTTTAATTGATCTATCTCCCTGATTTTTTGTCACTTTTACCATGACCTCTGTAGGTACGGGTAGGAGCAAATTCTCCTAACTTATGACCGACCATTTGTTCATTGACAAATACGGGAATGTGCTGCCGTCCATTGTGAACAGCGATAGTATGACCTACCATCAAGGGCAAAATTGTCGAAGCTCTCGACCAAGTTTTGACCACTTGTTTTTCATCTTTTGCGTTTAACTTCTCAATTTTCTTGAGCAGATGGTCAGCAACAAAAGGACCTTTTTTTAAAGAACGACCCATAGTTCAATTTTTGATTTGGGATTATTGTCAATTGATAATTGATAATGCTTAATTGTCAATTGTCAAATTTGATGTTAGGACTGACGACCACCACGACCACGTTTAGATGATTTGCGGCGACGACGGATAATCAATTTAGTGCTGGCTTTCTTGCGATTCCGTGTCTTAGCCCCTAAAGTGGGTTTACCCCAAGGTGTGACAGGACCGGATCTACCGATAGGAGCTCTACCTTCACCACCACCATGTGGGTGATCCACTGGGTTCATGGCACTACCTCTCACCTTGGGACGACGGCCTTTCCAGCGATTTCGTCCAGCTTTACCAGCACTGAGGTTTCTGGCTTCTGTATTACCGACTTGTCCAATGGTGGCGTAGCAATCACGCCGAATCAACCGGACTTCACCTGAAGGTAACTTTAAGGTTACATAGTTGCCTTCTTTAGCGACAACTTGAGCCACTGCACCAGCAGCCCGCACGATTTGACCACCTTTACCTGGTGTCATTTCGACGTTGTGAACACTAGTACCCAAGGGCATATTCGATAGAGGTAAGGCATTACCATCTTCGATAGGAGACTCAGGTCCAGCAATTATCTTTGTGCCTACAGTCATGCCATTTGTTTGCAAGATGTAGCGTTTTTCGCCATCTTCATACAACACTAAAGCGATCCGCGCATTGCGGTTAGGATCGTATTCAATGGCTGTGACTGTAGCGGGCATATTCCGCTTATCTCGCTTAAAGTCGATAATGCGGTATAGTTGTTTGTGTCCGCCACCCCGACGACGGCTGGTTATCCGCCCTTGATTGTTCCGACCTTTAGGACGATGAACTGATTCAGTTAATGATTTTTCTGGCTCAGTTTTCGTAATTTCGGCAAAATCGGAGATGATAACTTGGCGAGTACTGGAGGTATAAGGGCGATAAGAACGAGTACCCATAAGTGATTTTGGAGTTTTGAATTTTTAATTCAGAATTTTTTTGATTTCGATTTTCGATTTTTAATTGTTTTTTGGCAATTATTTATTAGCCCAATTGCAAATCTCTAATCTAAAATTCTTAAACTTCTGGGAAGAGAACTTTTCTGATTTTTTCTTCGTCCCCAGGAGCAACGGTGACAATAGCTCGCTTGTATTGGGGTTTATAACCAATAAATCTACCTACGCGTTTTTGTTTGCGTGGAGGGTTAGCGGTATTGACTTTGACGACCTTAACTGCAAATAGGTCTTCAATGGCGGCTCTAATTTGTGGCTTAGTGGCTTTAGGAATGACTTCAAATACGTATTTGTTTTGTTCCATGAGCATGGTCGCTTTTTCGGTGAGAATGGGGCGACGCACTAAATCCGGTAGATCACGGGTGGCAACTACTTTAGGCACTGTAGACCTCCTGGATCTTATCTAGGGTTGATGATGTGACGATAATTTTGTCAGCGTGGAGCAAATCGTAAACGTTTAACTGGTCAGCGGGAATCAGTTTTAAGTTTTCGATGTTACGGGCTGATAAAAGCACGTTTTCTGCTATTTCAGACAAAATCAACAGTGTCTTTTGTTCTGATGTTGCACCCCATCTAGCTAATGCTGCTACGAGATCTTTGGTTTTAGGACGCTGTAACTCGTTGCTAAATTCTTCAACAACTATTAAATCTTCAGCACGGCCAACAAATGCTGTCCGCAATGCCAAACGGCGTTCTTTACGGTTCATTTTTAGGTCGAAATCTCTGGGTTTTGGTCCAAAGATCACACCACCACCACGCCATAATGGTGAACGGATAGAACCAGCACGGGCGCGACCTGTGCCTTTTTGCCGCCAAGGTTTACGACCACCACCACGAACTTCTGCACGAGTTTTAGTGCTGACAGTTCCCTGGCGAGAATTGGTCATTTGTCTGACTAGGGCGCGGTGTACGATATGCGCCGCTGTTGTTTCTTTGGCAACCCGGAGGTCGAAGCTTGTCTCTCCGACTTGCTCTCCTTGCCAATTTTTAATTACACTCTCTACCATCTTTGTGTCCTTTGTCAGTTGTCAGTTGTCAGTTGTTAGTTGTCTTTTTTTGCCCCTAACCAATGACTAAATGACTATTTTTTGCCAACTATAGTTGCAGGAACGACGCTCACTAAAGCTCCTGGTTTGCCAGGAATAGCTCCTTTAATGATGATTAAGTTGCGTTCTGCATCTACTCGTATTACTGTCAGTTTGCGAATTGTGACACGACTACCGCCCAAACGTCCTGCCATCCTTTTACCGGGATAAACACGACCTGGGGTTGTCCCAGCACCGATAGAACCTGGCGCTCTATGGTTTTTGGAACCGTGTGACATGGGACCGCGAGCAAAGTTGTTACGCTTCTGGTTACCGGCAAAACCGCGACCAATACTTGTACCAACTACATCTACAATTTCACCGGCACTAAAAATATCTGCTTTAATTTCTTGACCTAAAGCATAATCACCAGTGCTATCGGTGCGATATTCATTCAGATGACGGACTGGTGGGGCGGAGGATTTAGCCAAATGTCCCAACAATGGTCTGTTCAGTGACTTGGGTTTAACTTCGCCATAACCAACCTGAATGGCAGAGTAACCGTCGGTCTGTTTCGTTTTAACTTGTGTAACGGTGCATGGACCGGCTTTGATGACGGTAACAGGAATGGAGACTCCTGCTTCATCAAATATTTGGGTCATGCCCAGCTTGGTGCCGAGAATACCTACAGACACAGTTACTGGTTCTCCTTTCGTTCTATTTTTTTGGAAGTCGAATGGGGACAGCTTTTGTCACTGTCGCTTGAGTGTAAACTTTACCTCTGAAATTTGGACTGGCGTTAAACAGTGCAAATTCTCGGCGACGCAACAATTTTTGTCCCTTTTGCTTTAGTGAATTTGTTTATTTTCACTTACTCAATCACAATAACAGGAATAAGTGCCTACTCTATGGAGAAGGTATTACTTCTGGAATCCAATGCGAGGCTTGATGGCTTTGCGCTGTGTGCAGCAATGCTTTTGTCCAAGCAGTTGCTTTGGCACTCTACCGTGGTAGCAGGACTTAAGTGGTTATTGACCCTCAGTATCCTTTTCCTTAGTCTTAACATAATGCCATGAAACCAACATTATTGCTAAGGAACTACTTATTTTCATACCCTAAACTATTGTTTAAGATTTTGCCTAATTTTTTTAGGATTTACGGGAGTGATTTGGTGTGAGAGCTTAAATATGAATTTGGCTCTTGATTTGACCTGAAAGCTTTTTTAGTTTAGCAGTCTCTTATGGAGTCAGCCAGTTTTATTCTTTTAGGGAAACTAACTAGAAACTCAGATGCTAGGACTAACTAGAAACTCTAAATAAGAAAGATGCCTAGCTAATTATACTATTCGGTCACAATCTAATAATATAAACTATTCATGACTTTTTGTCCAGTATTTTTTTGCTTTATGATGGGATGCTGAGGCGGAGGTAGAAAAAATTACCCATATTCCGGTTTGGAATTTTCAAGATTGGGAAAAATATCCTGCTTCATTTAACTTAATCTACCACTAGAGAGTGAATAATAGAGATATCTAAGTGGGATAGGAGAAAAATCTATGGCACTAATTACCACTGGCAACGGTTTCATCCGCAATTTGGAGAAATTTGGGGCGTTGGGTGTTTATGTTCCTCTGGAGGGGGGCTATGAAGGTCGCTATCTGCGCCGATTACGGGCGACTGGCTATGTTGCATTGCATATTACTGCGAGGGGACTGGGTGATGTGGCTGCGTATCTGATGCAAGTTCATGGTGTTAGACCACCACATTTAGGCAAAAGAAGCAATAGTAGTGGTGCGGCGGTGGGTGATGTATATTATTTACCACCAATGATCAGTTCTCATTTGGCACAATTACCTCCTAAGTCTAAGGGGTTGGTGTTGTGGATTATTGAGGGAAATATTCTTTCTGATCAGGAAGTTGAGTATTTGATGAATTTGCCTAAGTTAGAACCACGGGTTAAGGTGGTAATTGAGAGAGGTGGCGATCGCATTTTCCGCTGGACTCCTTTGGAAAAGACACTGTTAGCTAGTTAAGCAAATTGTCAGGGTGGGGAAAACCCCGCCCCTACTATGCAATTATTTCTAATTCTGTATTTCCTGTTGTACCCAGGTACGAAAGGACTTACTAGCTTGCACTTCATCTATTTGGCAATCTTGCAAAAATTGATAAAGTTTTTCTTTGGTGATTATAGAAAATGTGGGACTTTTTTCTCCTTCAACATATTGATGATTTTGAAGTTGATAAAATAGCACTATTTCACCGTTATAACGCCAAAATTCTGGTACTCCCATGCTGGCATAAAAAGCAAGTTTATTGATGTCAGTATGAGTAATATCTACTTCCACAATTAAGTCTGGTGGTGGATCTTCATTTAAATCAACTTTTTTCCCAACTACTTGAGGTTGATTTTGAATGTAATAACAGTTATCCGGTTCAGCGCTTCTTTGTAAATCATCACGATTTAAGGTAGTTGAACCCATTGTTTTAATTTTTAAACCCATTTCTTCTACCAAAATGCAGATGAATCGTTCAATTAATCTGGTAGCGCTTTCATGTTCTTCTAATGGCATGGTGATTTCTAATGTCCCTTGATCATAGATAAGTCGAGAGGAACGACTTTGCCCTAATGCTGCTAAAATTTGCTGATAATTTTGCCAACTGATATTGTGGAAAACTACTCGCTGTTCTGCGGGGGTAGTTTCTGGGGTAATATTGTTTGGTTTAGTGATTGTACTAACCATAGTTGCCCTTAAATTTAGCTTAATAGTTATTATAATATATTACGCAAAAGCGAGAATCGAGTGAATTTAAATTTGTCTACTCCCTTACAATTAATTGGACGTTCTGTAGAGTTTCAGCGGATTATTGAAATACTGGCAAAAGATGGTGATTTGTTAATTACTGGAGTCCCTGGTAGTGGGAGACGCACTTTAGTGAGAGGTGCAGCACAGGAGGTGAATACAGTTATCTTGGAAATAGACTGCATTCGCGCTACAGAAGCAGAGAGATTTGTGCAACTATTAGCGGAAGCGATTAGTCAAAATTGGGAAGCGGAAAAAATTCAAATCTGGTTAAATGAAAATACTTCGGAATTTTTTACTTTTAATTCTGAAAGTCAACTAAAACTGATTCGTTCTTTGGAACAAGAACAATTATGGCAAGCTTTCGCCAGTTTGTTAGACTTATTGGAAATAATGGCGGTTGATTTAAATCACCGCATATTGCTGATTTTAGAAAGTTTTCCCCATATTCGTTCTTGGGATCGTCATGGTTTATGGGAAACTACATTTAGGAAAGAAGTTAAGGCTTATCCTCATGTTAGCTATGTACTAATAGCCACCATTGCTGAGTCTAGCCAACATCCCGATGATATCAATTATCCCCTAGAAACTATCCAATTAGCCCCTTTAGCTAAGGATATTTTAGCCTTGTGGGCGAGGGAAATTTTACATACGCAAGGTTTCACCTTTGACTGTCATAGTCAAGCCTTACAGCTATTTCTAGAGGCGGTACAGGGACATATTGGCGATGGGATGGCGATTATTCGGCGGTTATCTGCGTCCCGTTGTGCAGATGGTTTAATTCGGGAGGAAGATGTTCAAAAGGCTATAGCAGGATTATTGAAAGATTTGTCTATGACTTATGAATCTTTGCTGATGTTGTTACCTGCAAATCAGGTACATTTATTGGAATCTTTGGCTATTGATCCTACGGATAAACCTCAGAGTAAGGAGTATATTCAAAAGCATGGACTTTCACGGGGTGGGAGTCTACAAGGTGCGTTAACTGGGTTACAGCATAAGGGTTTGATTTATGATGCTGAACATGGTTATCGTTTAGCTATGCCTTTGTTGGCTTTATGGTTGCGGGAACGGTTGAGTTAATTTTGTTTCGCGCAAAGGCGCAAAGGAGCGAAGGCGCAAAGGAAGAAAGACTATAATAGTAAAAAAGTGTTGTCATGAACCGCGAGGATGTTCAGGCATTTTTAAGTCATATAAAAATAAATGCAGAATTTCTAGTGGTGACATTGGGGAAGCATGAATCATGAAGTCATCATTACCTGGATGTAAATGAAATCGTTTTCCATTATTATCATTATTGTGTTCTGGTGGATTCAGATCAAATCGTAAAAATTTAGTTGGGTTATCCTCTGAAAATCTGATTTCAAAATCAAATGCGATAACTTTAGCAGGTTTAATTGTTTGATCAACTGTAATCGCAAAATCAAACCAGCAACCATCAAATCTTTTAAAATGGGGAATTTCTCTAAGTCGCTTTTGATTTTTCCCTCCTCCAGTTATTTCAATAATACCTTTATTTTCTTTTGTCATTTTTAGCAAACCACGAATTTCATGATGTTCCGTTTTCAAAAACTTATCATCACAGGCTGCTGTTAAAGATTTAAGAAGTTTAGTCCACAAATCTTTAGCACTTTCTTCAGTTAGGGGAGTCGTTTTTAATAAGCGTTCTTGCACCTTGTGACAAATTTGCTCCCAATCATCTTTACTGCTCAAATTAAATCTCCTCTTTCCATAAGGACAAGCCATTCAGCATATTCAGGTTCAGGTGGTAAAGTTCGCGTTTCAGCCATTTCAATTATTTGAGAGTCAGTGAAACCTGACCATCCTCGAAGTGTGGCTAGTCTTTCCTGAATTTCTTCAAAACTGAGTAATTCTGTATCTTTTAAAAATGAATATACCCTAGAACCGAGCCAACTCACAATATTTGGAGCATAACAAAACATAGTTTTTGCTGATTCTGGTGATAAAATCAGCACTAATCCGCGCTTTCTCATCAAGGAACTTCTCATACAATCAAATTCATACCAATTATTTTTATCCCATTGTTCAAAGTTCCACAGAATTAAATAATCTTCAGTTGCTTTCTTAATTTGCTGTACTAGAGTATTAGTCTCATCATTTGCAGAGAAACATCCCACTTCACATTCTGCAAAAATGGTTAGTGTTTCTTGCAAATCATCAACTAATTGCTGACTATCTAAATTTGCAGTAATGAGTGCTGACCAAGTATTTCCATTTGGCTGTGAGCCAATTCGCTGTAGAAATTCGTCAATGCTAACTGACGTAAGTGAATTAATCATCGAAGTTCATTTTAATCTAAAATTTGTTGAATTAATGGTTTAATAGCTGGATGAACTGCATAACGTAGTTTTGGATATCTATATTCAAGAATTACTCTTCTTACCAATAATCGCAAATCTTCGTCAGTTCTAGGAATAAATATTCTTGTTTTAAGAATCTGCTTAATAATTTTGAGTTCGTTGTCTGATATACCAAGTAATTGATTTCTACCAATTGAATCAACAGCTTTTAAAACTTGTTGTTCTTGTACTTTATCTTCACCTGATAGATATGTTTCCTCAATGGAGGCTTGTGTCAGAGTAATAAAGTCTCGTAAAACCCCACCAGAAAAGCGAATCAAGGCTTTAATTGCTGCTTCTTCTATAAAATCTTCAGATGAGCGAGTTTGAATAATTTCTTCAAAGAAATTATAAGCTTCTGGATCATTTTCAACATCAAAAAATGGCTGATAGCATAAATAGTCTAAACTTTTATCAACTGTATCATGATAATCACCATAAATTGCAGTTAATGACCCTATTAATACTACACCAATACCAGAAGATGATATTGATTTTGCATCTGAATACACAACCTGCATAAATGCTTTAGCATCATCAAGTCTATCTAATCCATCAAATAGAAGAACCAGATTTCCGTAATTTTCAAATGTAGCTTTAGCTAATTTACTTACCGTTTCTACTAACTGTAAGCTGATTCCATATCCTTCTGTTTTCTTGGGAATAATGCCTTTAACAGCGATATACTGTCCTCCATCATCGTAGAAGTCATCGTAGGGATCATATTCTGTTGTATAACCATGTGCCAGATTACGAATTAACTTGATAGATTCTATAACATTTTTGTCCTGACTATCTTTTATAAGTTTAGCAAGTTCTAATCCAGTGATTGCAGTTAAAACACCAGTGGTTATTTTAGAAATATCTGTATATCGGCTAACGTCTACATATATTGCATGGATATCTTCTATTTCATTAATTTGCTGACAAGCAACTAATAATTGAGTTGTTTTACCAGATCCAATTCCTCCTAAAAGAAGATGTGAAGAAGACGGACGCAAAGCTATACGATTTGAGATATTATCTACAAGTAATTTTCCCGGTGCGTGGACATAATAGCCACTTTCAATTGCTTCTGATGGATTTGCTGCACCCTCAAAAGCTGCCATTCTTTCTCGAAAAAGCTTTAGTCGGTTTGACATATAACTTAAACTCTCTATTTACAAAGTTGTGCGTACTGTGAGAAATAGCTGAATATCTTTAATGAACATTATAAATATATAACAGTTTTACTTCTCACTTCTCTCACTACTAAAACCGTCCATTTCCCTGAACAATATGCTTCACGGTTGTCAAAGTCTCCAAACTAATAAATCCTCTACGATGTCCTTTTTGATTGGACATTCCTAAAAATACAGCTTCTCCTCGTAAGGAGTAACGGGAAAAGCGGGGGGAAGCATTAATGTAGGTAGAGGCGCTATTTACTCCTAATGCAAATTGGCGACTTTCTTGGTAGGATTCGGTGACAATACTATCAGCATGACTGCTACTATATTGGTTAATCCAAGCGATCGCACTTTCTAAACTATCTACTAACTTAAAAGCTACTGTTTTGGTTAAATACGGTGTTCCCCATTCTTCATCTTTGGCTAATTGCAATTGGGGAAATGCTGCAACTAGTTCTGCATCTCCTTTGAGTTGAAAACCTTTTTCTTTTAAACTACTCCACAGCACTGATAAGGAAGATGGTAAAGCTTGACGATGAACTAAAACTTTTTCAATGGCATTAACTTGATCTGGTTCGCTTTCATGACTATCTATAATCATCCAGCGGATCATTTCTAAGCTACTGTTCACTGACCAATACAGATAACAATTACCCATTGCTGATTTTAACACTGGGCAGGTTGCTTGTCTGACTACCTGTTGAATTAAACTGGAACGTCCGTAGGGAATAACTAAATTTAAATACTGATCTTGGGTAACTAAGTCTCGCACTGAAGCACCATGTTCAGCGGTGATTAATTCTACACAACCTGCGGGTAATCCGACTTTAGTAATTGCTGTTTGTAATGAATTAGCGATCGCTGTATTGGAGTTACTAGCTTCCGTACTACCTTTAAGAATAATACTATTGCCAGTTTTTATGCAAAAACCAGCAGCGATCGCCCCTAAATCGGGGAAAGCCTCATAAATAAAGGCAATCACCCCTAAAGGCATTAATTGAGTATAACTTTGAGAGTCTTCCTGTTGATAATCAGCAGTTCTCACCCGTCGTAAAGGATCAGATAATTCTCCCAATCGTTGCAGAATCTTAATAGTATTCTCCAACCGAGAGGGAGTTAGCTTCAACCAGTCCAAAATTAATTCGGGAACTGCCATTTCTCGACTTGCTTCTAAATCTAGAGTATTAGCTTCGAGAATTTCATCAAAATCACTTTCTATCGCTTGTGCCATTGCTAACACAGCCCGACTCCTATCTATCCCCTTAGTCGTTCCCAATTTTAAGGAAGCCTGAAAAGCGCGGTTAGCACTTGTCATCGGTTCGGGGTAATCATCAATCACTTCACCTGTCATGGAGTTAACGTCTGTAAGTAAGCCAGACCATTAGTGCTGGCAGAATTACCAATAGCACTGCTACAATTGTCCAAGCTATGATATTGGAACTATTAGCCAATCGTAGAGCTAATGGTAGCCATATAATCACTAACACAAAAATAATGCTGAGTGCTACTGGCAAATAGTTTTGTCCTAATCCGGGTTGAACAATTTGCCAATTATTACCTTTCCAGCGCCAAGCACGTTTATATGGATAGGTAGTAGAAAGTTGCTCTAATACATATCCATTTTCTTCGACAACAAAAATCTGCTGACAGCGATCGCATCCGAAAGCTTCTGTTAGCGTGATAGGAATCAAATGTCCCTTGCGACGACAAGGACAAGCGTATTCCGTATTTAAGTCAATTTTATCTGGTTTTTGAGGTTGCACAAGCGAGATAAATAACTTGGGCGGTTTTTTACATTATTCCCCAATTTTCCTGAAAATCAGTATGGGAAACTCTAAAATTACGTCTAATGATATAGCTGGGAAAGTCTACTAACAAACTCCTAACCTAAAAATCCATCATCTACCAATTTAGTAGAGATGGAAAATCTTTAGTGTTAATTTAATATATCAACTTTAACTAAAAAGCGGGTGATGGGATTCGAACCCACGACATCAACCTTGGCAAGGTTGCGCTCTACCACTGAGCTACACCCGCGAACTTACCAATAGACTTATTATTCCAGATATATTCAGGTTTGTCAACCCCAGTAGGGGCGAAGCATTTGGAAGATAAATTATCGGTCATTGCCAAAAATAGTTCTCCAAATGCTTCGCCCGTACAGTTGTCAGTTGTCATTACCAATTACCAATTACCTATTACCTATTACCAATTACCAATTACCTATCACCCATTACCCATTACCTATCACCCATTACCCAATTAACCTGCTAAATTCGGGCGTAATTGCCGCATGAGAGTCGCCATTTCTATGGCGTTCATGGCATATTCCCAACCATGATTACTCTTGATGCCGGCTCGTTCTAGGGCTTGCTGCATGGTATCTGTGGTCAAAATCCCGAAAATTACCGGCACACCTGTTTGGAAACTGGCCGCAGCAATACCTTTAGAAACTTCCGATGATACATAATCAAAATGCGGTGTTTGTCCTTTGATGACTGCACCCAGGCAAATTATGGCATCATAACGGCCAGACATTGCTAATTGACGGGCTACATTGGCAACTTCAAAACTACCGGGAACCCAAACATAGTCTACTTGCTGTCCTTCTGGATCAGGATCTATACCATGACGTTTTAAGCAATCTTTACATCCTTCTACGAGTTTCATGGTGACAAGATCATTAAAGCGAGCGATGATCAATGCAAAGCGCAAAGACTCGGTGTGCTGAAAATTTCCTTCAAAAACTGCCATAACTGCCTCTAAATAAATTTACAATAACTGCTTTACTAATATACTTTTCTGCCATCAAAATAGAAGAGCAGGAAAGCACAATCAGGAAAAAGTCGTTTAGAAAAAGAAAATTTTTTCTGTTTAACTCCTTACCTAAGCTTTTCTGCTCTTAATAGAGTATATGGTATGCGTTAGTGAATGATTAAAGCATTCAACTAAATCACAAAAAAGTTTAATATACCAACTAACACGACTAAAGCCGCCCAAATACCTGAACCAACCCAGAGTAGTTTTTTAGATTCTACCCAGTTTTGAGGAGTGGCGTAAACAACAGGTACACCAATCACAAGCACGAAGGAGAACAAGACTAATGATATTAAAGCGATTTGAAATACTATGCTCATTTTGTTTTTCCCAACATAATTAAATCTTAGTTTTCCCAGAACTGCTGCTGTATAAACAGTCTAGGGTTTTCAGTGAACCTTATGAACTCATAAGGCATCACCTGATCAATTAATATTTTACGTCTGGTTGTAACAGTTGCTCACTTCTGATCCGCCAATCTGTTTTTTCTTTCGGTAATTGGTAATTGGTAATTGGTAATTGGTGATTGGTGATTGGGAAATTGATTAAGATAAAAATTATATTCTCTGACTTCTACTTCCTTCTTCCTTCTTCCTTCTTCCTTCTTTCTCCTGACTCCTGACTCCTGACTCCTGACTCCTGACTCCTGACTCCTATCTTAAAAATATATGGATTTAATTCTTTGTCACACAACTGCTGACTTTGACGCTTTGGGGGCAGCGGTGGGGTTAACTTGTCTCAAACCAGGGAGTAAAATTGTCTTGACTGGAGGCGCACATCCTCCTGTACGGGACTTTTTAGCGTTACATCGTGACGAGTATCCGCTAATTGAAAGACGTTCGGTAAATCCTGAAAAAATTCGCTCTTTAATGGTTGTGGATACTCAGAAGCGCGATCGCTTGGGTAAAGCTGCTATCTGGTTCGATTTACCCAATGTCCAAGAAATCATTGTTTACGATCATCATTTTGGACAGGAAAGAGACATTCCCAGCACTCAATTATATATTGACGAAGTGGGGGCGACAACTACCTTAATGGTAGAAGAATTGCAAAAAAATAATATTTCTTTAAATTCTGCCCAAGCAACTGTAATGGCTTTGGGTATTCATGTGGATACAGGTTCATTAACCTATAAACAATCTACAGCCAGAGATGCTTTAGCGTTGGCTTGGCTAATGCAGCAAGGGGCAAATTTATCAGTTATTTCTACTTATCGTGATCCTGGTTTATCACCACAATTACAACAATTGTTAAGTGCAGCTTTAGAAGATTTACAATATCTTTGTTGGCGGGGATATACCATTGCTTGGTTAACAATAAAAACCGATGGTTTTGTCCCTGGTTTATCAAGTTTAGCTTCGGAAATTATTGATTTAACAGAAACCGATGCTGTACTGTTAGCAAATGAATATGCTTTAGGTGAAAATGATTGGCGCTTAACAGTAATTGGCAGAACGCAAATTCCCCAAACAAATCTTAATTCCTTATTTCAATCTCATGGTGGTGGTGGACATTCTCAAGCCGCATCTTTTAATCTTCGCACTACAGATTCCCAACCAATTTTACAACAATTATTAGATGGTTTAAAAGCCCAAATTCCCCATCCTCCCACAGCTAGAGATTTGATGTCTTCTCCAGTGCGGACAATTCGCCCTGATACTACTATAGCCGAAGCCCAGCGGATTTTATTACGTTATGGACATTCAGGTTTATCTGTAGTGAATAGCCAAGATTTATTAATCGGAATTATTTCCCGACGGGATTTAGATATTGCTTTACATCATGGGTTTAGTCATGCACCAGTTAAAGGTTATATGACAAGTAATTTAAAGACAATTACCCCTGATACTTCTTTACCAGAAATTGAGTCTTTAATGGTGACTTATGATATTGGCAGATTACCAGTATTAGAAAATGGGCAATTAGTTGGTATTGTCACCCGCACCGATATTTTAAGAGAATTACATCAGTTAACAATTAAAAATTTAGAATTAAAAATTAAAAATTATTCTCAGGATTTAGGACTGAATAATGAATTAGAAAAACGTCTGACACCGCAACTTTGGCAATTACTGACTACCGCATCGCAAGAAGCAGAAAAACGCGGTTGGCATCTTTATTTAGTTGGTGGTGCAGTGCGAGATTTACTATTATCAAAAGCGGAAAATCGCAGTTTGATGATTAATGATATTGATTTAGTAGTTGATGGTTTTCATAAAACCGCAGATGTCGGTGCAGGGGTAGAATTAGCTAAAGCCTTACAGCAAATTTATCAAAATGCCAGATTAGAAATTCATGGTGCTTTTCAAACTGCGGCTTTATTATGGCATAAAGATTTAGTATTAGACTCATTATGGGTGGATATTGCCACAGCTAGAACTGAATTTTATCCTTACCCAGCAGCTAATCCAGAGGTTGAAGCTAGTTCTATTCGGCAAGATTTATATCGGCGAGATTTTACGATTAATGCCATGGCTTTAAGGTTAACTTCTCCTCGTGCTGGTGAATTATTAGATTTCTTTGGTGGTTTTATAGACTTACAAAATCAGCAAGTTAGAATTTTACACGCTAATAGTTTTATTGAAGATCCAACTCGGATTTATCGCGGTGTGCGGTTTGCAGTGCGGTTTGGATTTTCTCTAGAACCACAAACAGAAACTTATATTCGTTATGCTATAAATAGTGGAGTTTATGATCGCACTAGTCAGGAAAATAGTAAAACTCCGGCTTTGCAAACTCGACTAAAAACTGAATTAAAATATATATTAGCAGCAGATTATTGGCAATCAGCTTTAGAATTATTGGATAATTTGGGGGCTTTACAATGTATTCATCCTACTTTAAAATTAGATGTGGAACTTTCTCGACAATTAAATTTATTAAAACACTGTTTAAGGAAATTTGACAAAAAACAAATTTTAATAAATTGGCAAATGCGTCTAGAAGTATTAATTGCCTATTTACAACCGGAATATCGGGGAAAAGTAGCTAAAAATCTGCAATTAGTTGATGATAGTATTGTCAGATTAGAGAAATTATCTCAAATTCAAGCTGAGATAATTACATTATTACCGACTTTTGAAAAACCCAGTCAAACTATTTATTTACTCAAAAGATATGACTTGCAGACTTTAATCTTAGTTGCTTTACAAAGTCCCCGCAAAATCAGAAGACGGATTTGGCAATATTTAACAAATTGGGGAAATATTCAACCGCTATTAAATGGGAATGATTTAAAACAATTGGGTTATAAACCTAGTCCCCAATATAAGCAAATGCTTGATGATTTATTGACTGCGACTGTAGATGGTATAATTAAGGATAAAGCGGAAGCACAAGAATTTCTAACCAAGCATTATTATTGTCTGAATCAGGATTTAGAGGATTAAAGGATTAACAGGATGTTCTATTTATTAATCCTGTTAGCGTAGCGTGGCTTTAGTAAATTTCCAGTAGGTTGGGTTGACGCAAGGAAACCCAACATTATTAAACGTAATTATTAAAACTTTTGTTGGGTTGCGCTGTCGCTTAACCCAACCTACATGAATATATGATTATTCCATTTCTCTAATTATATTCATTGTTTCCACACTCACGGTACAGACTCTCATTAATAAATCAATTACCTGTTCTTTGTAATCTGCGAAACGATAGGTATTGAATTTTTCCGCAATGGTTGGATCTTTTGGTTTCTTTTCTTTATATTGATCTAATATCCATTCTACCGCGCAACGATTACCTAACATATATTCCCAAGCTATTTTCGGAATATTTTCTAATGTGGTGACATCATCTAAGATAATACTATTTTTGGTTTTATCGGCTTTTAATTTTGCTTTGGGTGTTTTTTGATTGTCTTTTAAGGGAATATCAAGACGGGTTAAGTTATAAGGTGTGACTGTTTCATAATTAATATGTAATTCCATGAGTTGTTTACCCCAATTAACCCATTTTTGGAAGTTTTCATAATAGGGTAAACGGGGAAATTCACGTTTGAGGTTGAGTTCGTATTTGCTGCGATAAGCTGGGTTATGTAATACTGCGTAGGTATAATGAAAGATGTCTATTTTGGTAATTGTTGGATCTTGGTAATGGGTTTGAATTTGTTTTAGTCCCCAGTCGGTTATATTATCAATGCGTTTTCCTTCTTTGTCGTAACGGTACAAGGAAATACATTTTGTTGCATTAGGAAGATAAATATCTAAACTAAAAAGATGTTTAGTAGCTAATACAGAAAAGTTGGATCTTTGCCCAAATGAATATGTTATTATTTTATTTTCTGCTGTTTGTAAATAAATTTCATCTGCTCCACCAACTTCATCCAAAAATATATTAGACTTATAAATAATAAATTTGCAAAATGGGCGATAAAAAATAAATTTAATTCTATTCTCATCAAATTTTTCTTTCTTTGATTGTATATGTCTACGTTTTAAATTTCTTGACCACTTAATACAGGAATCAAACTCTGTTCCTTCTTCATGTTTGTAGTTATTATAAAAATCAGTAAACAATATCATTTTTGATTTAAGATTATTTAAGTCAACATCTATAACCCATTCATCTCTATTTGTAGAAATTCCTAAAGAGAATAACTTATATACTGCTTTTTCTTCAGCTTCAATTTTTGTAGATTTAGTATTTTTATCAGCTAAAACCAACAAAGATTCAAAATCATTAAATGAAAGGTTTACCCAGTTGTTATCATTATCAGGTGTGATATGTTCAAAACAAATATCAGAAAAATTAGATTTAGCAATATATTCTAGTTTTGCGTCAGCAGTATTTAAACCAAAAATTTGGTTATAGTATATTTTACACGGTAACCGTTTAGAGGATGTTTGTTTTATCATAAAACTAATTGCTATTCCTACTTGGACATTAAATACATTACCAGTTTTATCTCCTGCTCTAATATCTCCACCTAAATCAATAATATAAATTTCGCTAAATTCATCAGCAACAACTTTTCTAAAACCATCAGCTTCTTTTGAATGGATAAAAGAAGAATTAGTAATAAAAGCTAAAATTCCGTTTTCATTTAGTCTATTTGTAGCCCAAAGAAAGAAGCGAGAATACATATCATATCGTTTTGTTTTCTGAGCATTGCTATATTTTACATAACTTTCTTTGATTAACTTATCTATTTCTGAGTATGCACGATTTTTGTTATTATCATTTTCATTCTGTTGATTTGCATTATAAGGAGGATTCCCAATAATCACAGAAATAGTTCTATCATTCTGTCTTTTGATTCTTGCGGTATTCTCCACACTCATAGCAAACAAATCCAATTGCTTACCCGCAAAAGATGTATTATCCAAAGTATCCACAAAACAAATATTTTCAAACTCCTCATACACCCCCATTTTCTGCTTATAGGTGTATTCAATATTCAAATTTGCAATGTAATAAGGCAAAATTGCCACCTCATTACAATGAATTTCATGTTTATATTTATGTTCTAAACTCTGCTTTGGTAAATAATCAATTAATTCAGTAATAAAAGTCCCCGTACCCGTTGCAGGATCTAAAATTTCCACATCTTTATCTGCTAACAACTTCCCAAAATGTTTATGTACTAAAAAATCTGTACTTTCTATCATAAACCTAACAATTTCATTGGGAGTATACACAATACCCAACCTATCCGCAGCTTTAGGATTATATGCTTTGTAGAAATTCTCATATAAGGCTTTGAGAAACTTCTGTTTTTCTTGATGATTATAAATATTAGCCGCAGTGCGTCTAATCACTGCATAATATCTTTCAATCGTTCCCAAAGTATTTTTCTTAACGCTTCCCGTAAAAAAGGTAGAAATTACCCCTTGTAATTCTCCCGCAATATTATTTTCTCTGTGAAATTGCGATTCATTAAAAATATTGATAAAAATATCTTCCGTCAAAATATGCTGAATCATCATTTCCCGAATATCAAATAAACTGATTTCTGGGTTAATTGATTCCTTGCAAATACCCCAAAACTTATCCCGCGCAGTTTGAAAAGATGTGTTATTTTCCCCTTGACAATCTATCAAATCTCTGAGAGAATTTAGTACAGCGGGTAAATCTTGCTTAAAAATTTCTATCGCTTCCCGAAAATCCTTAACTTCAGGACGCACATAATTAATAAAACTGGTAATAATTCCATCTACTGCGTCAGCGTCGCGCATGGATACACGCATGGTTTCTGTGCTAGATTGAATTAAAACCGCAGTTTGGGAATCTTCAAATAAAATATTACTATCGGGATAACCTTTATTTAATTTCTTTTCTATTTCTTCATCTAATTTATCATATTGATCTTTACTTTCCCAATAACCCCAATCTAACCGCAAAGCATCTTTAATTGTGCCATCGGGATAAACAAGTTTACCATTTGGTAATCTATAATCTAATTCAGGAATCAGTAAAAAATCTCTCGGTTTGCAATATTCATTGAGGAGATTTTGAAAAGCCACACGAATAGAAGTTTCTTTGCGAGAACCACCATATTGAATGATTTTTTCGACTTCGGCTTGATATTGAGTTACCAGGAGTCTAGACATAGATACACCACAACGTTTTCATAAATATACTTAATTTTAATTGATTGATGTTCCAGAAGTTTCCAAATCCAGGGAATAAATTCCCTGTCTAATAGCTGAAGTCGGTTAAAAACCGACTGTTTTTGGTTATTTTTGATATTTGTAAGATGAATTTTGATTGTTATTTGAATCATGATGTGTTTCAACGCATTTTTGCTCGACCCTTACATTTATACTCAGCAGTAGGACATTTTTTGAGTTAGAAGTCCTTGAGAAAACTTTCAGATAGAAGCATTACGGGCTATATACAGGTTATAATTCTTTTTGCGGAGCAACTTTACAAAAATTTATGAGTAATCCCCTTGTGCAAGCCTTTTTCGTAGGCAGAGCAGTCGCTGAAGTGATTAATGAGCGTGTAGAAGTCGCCTTGACTGATGCTTTGAGTGAACTAGGCAAATTTGATGCTGAAACTAAAGAGCAACTACGCCAGTTTACAGAAGAAGTGATGGCACGAGCTAATCGAGCAGCGGAATCGTCTGCAACTGGTACAACCACAGGTAATAGTTCATCTGGTGGAGATACAGTAGACTTACAGACAGAAATTGACGAATTAAGGGCAGAAATCGCTCTATTAAGAAGTGAATTGCAGAAGCATCGCAATGCTGCAAAATAGGTAATAGGTGATGGGTAATAGGTAATAGGTAATAGGTAATTGGTAATTGGTAATTGGTAATTGGTAATTGGTAATTGGTAATTGGTAATTGGTAATTGGTAATGTGAAAAAATATTCTCCCCTACCTCCCCTACCTCCCCTACCTCCCCTACCTCCCCTACCTCCCTCCCCTACCTCCCCTACCTCCCCTACCTCCCCTACCTCCCCTACCTCCCCTACCTCCCCTACCTCCCCCACCTCCCCCACCTCCCCCACCTCCCCCACCTCCCCTACCTCCCGTACCTCCCCTACTTCCTCTACCTCCCCTACCTCCCGTACCTCCCCTACCTCCCCTACTCCCTGCCTCCGTAACAACCCGACGGTATAAGAAAAATATGGAACAAGGTTACTCAGACAAAGCATACCGTTGGAATCGGGAAGAATACTCTAGCAAACGCCGCTTTGTGGATATTTGGTCTTTTGTCTTGACCTTGATGTTCAAAATTTGGCGCTATAACAAAGCTTGGAGTTACTCCGGTGGTGTAACAGAATCTAAGCAAGCAGCTAGACGCAAAGCCCAAGCAATCTGGATTAGAACCACGTTTTTAGATTTGGGTCCGACTTTTATTAAGATTGGACAATTGTTTTCAACTCGTGCGGATATTTTCTCTGCTGAATATGTGGAGGAGTTATCTAAGTTACAAGATAGAGTCCCAGCATTTAGTTATGAACAGGTAGAAGGAATTATTGAACAGGAATTAGGTAAGACTGTTCCCACACTTTTCCAAGATTTTGAACCTGTTCCCCTCGCTGCTGCTAGTTTGGGTCAAGTCCACAAGGCGATTTTGTATACTGGTGAGTCCGTAGTTGTCAAAGTCCAACGTCCAGGACTCAAAAAGCTGTTTGAAATTGATTTAGGCATTCTTAAAGGTATTGCTCGCTATTTTCAAAATCATCCCAAATGGGGACGCGGCAGAGATTGGATGGGTATATATGAAGAATGTTGTCGCATTCTCTGGGAAGAAATTGATTATCTGAATGAAGGACGCAATGCCGATACTTTCCGCCGGAATTTCCGCCCTTATGATTGGGTGAAAGTACCGAGGGTTTATTGGCGTTATGCTACTTCTAGGGTGATTACTTTGGAGTATGTGCCGGGGATTAAAGTTAGTCAGTATGATGCTTTAGATGCTGCGGGTGTAGATAGAAAAGCGATCGCTCGCTATGGCGCACAAGCCTATCTCCATCAACTTCTCAACAATGGTTTCTTCCACGCTGACCCCCACCCTGGTAATCTGGCAGTTAGTCCCGACGGCGCTTTGATTTTCTACGACTTCGGGATGATGGGAACAATTAAATCCAATGTCCGCGAAGGATTAATGGAAACCTTATTTGGTATCGCTCAAAAAGATGGCGATCGCGTGGTAAAATCTCTAGTTGATTTAGGAGCGATCGCCCCAGTTGATGACATGGGACCAGTCCGTCGTTCAGTCCAGTTTATGCTGGATAACTTCATGGATAAGCCCTTTGAAAATCAATCAGTGGCAGCCATCAGTGAAGACCTGTATGAACTCGCTTATGATCAACCATTTAGATTTCCAGCCACTTTTACCTTCGTCATGCGTGCCTTTTCTACCCTCGAAGGCGTTGGTAAAGGTCTAGATCCAGAATTTAACTTTATGGAAGTTGCCCAGCCTTATGCAATGCAGCTTATGACAGATAACAGTAGTTCTGAGGGGAATAGTTTCTTGAATGAATTAAGTCGTCAAGCAGTCCAAGTCAGTAGCACTGCTTTAGGATTACCACGAAGATTAGAAGATACCCTAGATAAAATAGAACGTGGGGATATCCGTCTGCGAGTTCGCTCCGTCGAAACTGAACGCCTGATCCGGCGACAGAGTAATATACAACTGGCAATAAGTTATGCTCTTATTATCAGTGGTTTTACAATTGCCGGCACAATTCTCCTAGTTAGCCATTATGTCTGGTTAGCAAGCTTTATTGGTTTAATTGCCGCATCAGTTTCATTCATGCTGATTCGGTTGCTTTTACGCCTCGACCGTTATGATCGGATGTATTAATTAATTGTTCACGAAAAATCTATGAAACTTGAATCTACCGGTTGTACAGATCCGGGGCTTATTCGTGCTTATAATCAAGATTCCTACTATATTGATCCCACAGGGCGATTCTTTATAGTTGCTGACGGTATGGGTGGTCATGCAGGAGGAGAAGAGGCTAGTCGCATCGCTACTGCCGAAATTTGTGCATATCTAGAGCAAAATTGGCAATCCCCCGAATCTTCCTCAAAACTCCTAGAACAAGCTTTATCCACTGCAAATAAAGCCATAGTTCAAGATCAGCAAAAACATCCTGAACGTGCTGATATGGGAACGACAGCCGTAGTAGTAGTTATCCGTCCAGATGAATTACCTGTATGCGGTCATGTTGGTGATTCCCGTCTCTACCGTCTCCGAGAATCACAATTACAACAAATTACAGAAGACCATACCTGGATTGCCAAAGCCCTGAAAATCGGTGATATTACTCTTGATGAAGCTAGGGTTCATCCCTATCGTCATGTTTTATCCAGTTGTTTAGGTAGGGAAGACCTGAATCAGATTGATATTCAGCAACTAACTCTGGAAAATGGCGATCGCTTACTGCTCTGTAGTGATGGACTTACAGAAGAACTTATAGATCCACAAATCCTTGGATACATCAGGGACACACCTTCTTTAGAACAAGCTGCTCATGACCTAGTTGAAGCCGCCAAAGAACAAGGTGGACACGATAATATTACCGTCGTCCTTGTGTCCGTAAAAGCCTGATTATTCTCGTTCCTCTCCTTCTTCTCCGTTCCCATACTCTGTATTCCTCGTTCCTCGTTCGTTCCTCGTTCCCATACTCTGTATTCCTCGTTCCCATACTCTGTATGGGAATGAGTCCTAGAAGGCTCTGCCTTCCTCGTTCCCATACTCTGTATTCCTCGTTCCTCGTTCCCATACTCTGTATGGGAATGAGTCCTAGAAGGCTCTGCCTTCAATAATAGTAGAGGCAGAGCCTCTATAATGCATTCTCAGTCAAAGACTGAGAACGAGGGAAACCTTTCTTGCCTCTTGCCTAACTAAAGAAGTAAATATACTTAACGATTTGTTCAAATTGAGCATTTTTTATATTAACAATTTGATAAAAATATTTTTAATCTCCAGAAATTACCACAGGAGCTTAAATTTTTATAATTTCCACAATTGACATATCCTACTTTGTAGTGTGTCTTAAATAAACAGCAAATAAAGGGTTAATCAATCAGAGAATCTAGATAAAAACCAAGTATCAAACTGGTCTTCCTCTCGATTTCTCATTCCATAACTACTGCTACTTAAAGAATCTTCACCAAAATTAAACTATGCCAATTTGGACAAACCCGCTTTCAGTGGAGTTGATTCCTATACCAGTAGATTCATTACCAATTCATACCTCAGAAAAAATAAATTCAAAAAGATGGGCAAATTGTCAAACACTTGTTATCTTTCTTAATATAGAGAAATAAATGTCAGGCAAAATCTAGCCCAGGAATTGCTTATTAGGAATATTACGTAATTAAGCAGATTGCAATCAAAGGAAGTAAAGAATTTAAGTAATCAGCAAAAGCCGATTTTACTTTTAACCGCTAACTTCCAAGTTTTCAATTCTGTGATCAATTTCGATTTTACACGTTGTTTGTTTTGGAGTTGATTATGAATCAAGGAACTGAACTATCTTTGGAACAGCAATTTAGCATTCGCTCCTTTGCCACACAAGTCCAACACATGAGCCACGAACAAGCTCAAGATTTTTTAGTCAAGCTTTATGAGCAGATGGTTGTGCGTGAAGCAACTTATCAAGAAATGCTTAAACATAGCTGGGGTCTAGACTCAGGTGCGAATATGGCATAGAGTTATTTACTATTAACTCTGCTTTTGGGACTCATTTCTAAATAGGAAAAAAGCTGGGGATGTTGGTTTTCTTCTAACTTCCTTCTAACTTCCCCACTCTTGCCTCTTGCCTCTTGCCTCTTGCCTAGTGCCATAACGACGATTTTCAATGCTAACCTACTTATTTTAAGAGGAAGTGTGGCAAATTTAGGGTTAATTAGCTATATTTACCGTGAATTTCCCCTAAAAGCATCTCAAGAGATGCTCCTGTAACGGCGGGTAAATTACCAGGAATACCGATGTTCCGCCAGTATGCTAAAATGGCAAAGGCGATCGCTTCTTTAAAAGCCGCACTTAAGCCAAACTCATCTGTAGTTGAAACTGGAACATTCCCTAACAGTAACTCTAGCCGATTTTTTAAGTAAATATTGCGACTACCACCACCACATAATAATACCCGATGTGGTCTTCTGGGGAGAAAAGTGTCATAACTATAAACAATAGAAGCTGCTGTCAATTCTGTAATGGTTGCTAAAAAGTCTGCGGAATTGAGTTGGTAGGCTTGGGCATTCTCTAAACAATCATGCAAGTAAGTGACACCAAACAACTCCCGTCCAGTAGATTTAGGCGGTGGTAAATGGAAATATTCGTGACTGAGCCATTGTTCTACTAAGGGGTAACAGGGTGTACCACTAGCAGCCCAATCACCATTTTCATCATAGCTTTTAGCCCCATTTGTAAAATGTTGCACAGCTAAATCCAATAGGCTATTACCTGGGCCTGTATCCCAACCGCGAATTTGCGACAACCAATCATGACTACGGGCGGGGAGATAAGTGACATTACCAATACCACCAATATTTTGGATACAACGTTCTTCCTGGGGATGACTGAGTAAATAGGCATCTATTTTCGGAACAAGGGGCGCACCATGACCATAAGCAGCTATATCTGCCGTTCGGAAATTACTGATAGTAGTAATACCAGTGAGATGGGCTATCAACGCCCCCCGACCTAGTTGGCAACTATAACCTAGTTCTCCTAATCCCTGGGGTGGACGATGATAAACAGTTTGACCATGAGAACCGATCAAGGTAGCTCCTTGATGACCAATTTGAATATGTTGAGCAGCTTCAGCAAAATTCCGAGCGATGGCATCATCTATTGCTGCTAATTCGGCTATTGATACAGCAGTACCAGCCCCAAGCTCTAAAATATGTTCTCTGAGTTGCGGGGGGTAGGGATATGTTTCCCCTGCGAGTAATTTCACCTTCAGATCCAACTCTCTACCAGAAATTTCGACTAAAGCAGTATCTATCCCATCTACAGACGTACCACTCATTAAACCAATTACGCGAGTCCGTTGCATTGACTCAAATACTCTTATGGATTTGCGATCGTAGTGTAATTGATCCCATTACCCATGTCAAAACAAAAAGGGGTATATGGATCTAAAAACGCAAGTTATGAGCTTATAAAGTATAACTAACTAATTTTGCTGACGATTCATATCTTGCAAATCCAGAGCATAATTTAAGCGTAAAATATTTACCCCTGGTTCTCCAAAAACGCCTAAAAATCTCCCATCAATATACTTACTAATTAACGGAATGATGTCATCCTCCCTAATCCCCCGCGCTTGTGCTACCCTTTCTATCTGTTGTCGTGCTGCTTTCAAAGAAATATGGGGATCTAAACCAGAACCTGATGTATAAATCAAATCGGCCACAGGTTGTTTATTCTCATTCTGAAATTCTTCTGCTTGCTTGAGAATGCGTTCCTTGAGTGCTGGATTAGTCGGAGCAAGATTACTGCCTCCAGAGATACCAGTCGGTTGAGCTTTTCTACCTTGGCTATATTTAACAGCACTCGGACGACCATGAAAATAACGGTCTGATGTAAATCCTTGACTAATCAAACTTGAACCAATAGGTTGATCTCTGACATTTAACATCATGCTACCATTAGCTGAAACTGGGAAAATTGACTGACCTACTAACAACACAAAAAGAGGATATATAATTGCGGTTAATAACCACATTACTAAAGTTATTCTCACTGCTTTGATAATTTCTCGAATAATAGACATAATTTAATCTTGAATTTTATTTTAATTTGTGAATTATGGCTCTACCGTTCCCTTTATGTAAAACAACATTTATAGTAAGTTGGGTTAAGGAACGAAACCCAACATCCCTTGCTCTCCTACTGCTAATGTTGGGTTTCACTTCATTCAACCCAACCTACATTAAATTAATATTCTTTACCATAAGGGGATCGATAGAACCTGAATTATTAAAACCGTTCTGGTTGAAAAATGACTATTAATAAGTATATTACTAACATTAAAGTAGTAACCCCTAAAACACCAACTGCCCAAGTTGAAACTCGATCTAAACTAATAGTAGTATTAGCATAAACCACTGGAGCAATCAACAAATTCAAAGACATCACTATAAAAATAATGATGGGTAATTGGGATTTAAACCTAGAGAATCGCATAAATGGTATTATTTTCATAAGTCAGAAAGTAAGAAACAAGAGGCAAAAGGCAAGAATTCCCAATTAGCTATTGATTTAATTGTTTACGCTAAACCCACAAACGTAATCATCATATCTATGAATTTAATCGCAATAAATGGAGCAATTACCCCACCTAAGCCATAAATTAAAATATTTCGTTGCAGAAGTTGATTAGCTGTCAAAGGTCGAAACTGAATACCTTTTAATGCTAGAGGAATCAAAGCCGGAATAATTAAAGCATTGTAAATCAATGCCGAAAGAATAGCCGAATTAACGCTACTCAAGTTCATAATATTCAAGCTTTCTAAATTAGCAGCAGTGAAAAGTACCGGAATAATCGCAAAATATTTAGCAATATCATTAGCAATAGAAAACGTTGTCAATGCCCCACGAGTAATTAACAATTGCTTACCAATACTCACAATATCAATTAATTTGGTGGGATCAGAATCTAAATCCACCATATTAGCCGCTTCCTTAGCTGCTTGCGTTCCCGTATTCATTGCCACACCTACATTAGCCTGTGCTAAAGCCGGAGCATCATTAGTTCCATCCCCCGTCATCGCTACAATTTTACCCTCAGCCTGTTCCCGTTGAATCACACTGATTTTATCTTCTGGTGTCGCTTCAGCAATAAATTCATCTACTCCAGCTTCCTTAGCAATCACAGAAGCAGTAATTCGGTTATCTCCCGTGAGCATGATTGTCCTGACTCCCATGCGTCGGAGTTGGTCAAATCGTTCGCGGATAGCAGGTTTCACAATATCTTTGAGATAGATAACACCGTAAATTTCATTATCGAGACATACGGCTAAAGGTGTACCGCCTTTATGAGAAACTTGTTCATAAGCAACATCTAATTCCGGGGTATCCTGTCCATGACGAGAGAGGACAAAGCCTTTAATTGCTCCTACTGCGCCCTTCCGCACTTCCCTACCACCAGCTAAATTAGTACCACTCATGCGGGTTTTTGCCGAAAATTCTATTCCCTGTGCTTGTTTGCGGTCTAAATCAAAATTTGCACCTAACTTTTCTGCCAGTCGGACAATAGATTTACCTTCGGGAGTATCGTCAAAGATACTAGCTGCCAAAGCCACATTCGCAATTTCTGTGATTGAGTGGCCATTGATAGGAATAAACTCTTCTGCTAAACGATTGCCAAGGGTGATTGTCCCGGTTTTGTCAAGAACGAGAGTATTGATGTCTCCACAGGCTTCTATTGCCCTGCCAGAAGTGGCAATGACGTTAAATTGTGCCACTCTATCCATCCCGGCAATGCCGATGGTACTCAGCAAACCGCCGATTGTTGTGGGTATAAGTGCTACCAGGAGAGCAATGAGAACAGGCACACTAACAGGACTATTCACATAGTAGGCAAAGGCGGGCAGGGTTGCTACTACGAATAAAAATACTAAACTCAGAACCGCTAATAATACTGTTAAAGCAATTTCATTGGGTGTTTTAGTGCGTTCTGCTCCTTCCACTAAGGCAATCATCCGGTCAATAAAGCCTTTACCTGGTTCAGCCGTGACGCGAATAATCAACTCATCGGAAAGGATGCGTGTACCACCTGTAACTGAACTAGCAACATCTGAACCAAATTCTTTGAGAACTGGGGCAGATTCGCCTGTAATCGCTGATTCATCCACAGACGCGACACCCATGATTACTTCACCGTCTGCGGGAATAATATCACCGGAAACGACGTATATAGTATCGCCCTGTTTCAAACTGCCAGAGGGAACTTCTGTAATTGTGCCGTTAAGGCTGATAGTTTTGGCGCTGGTGGCTGACTGGGTGGAACGTAAAGTGTCAGCTTGGGCTTTACCTCGTCCCTCTGCTACGGCTTCAGCAAAGTTGCTAAATAGAACTGTGAAAAATAAAATTCCTGTTAACAGCCCATTAAACAGATAGGGATTTTTTTGATTTGTTGGTCCAAATAATTCGGGATAAATGGTTAGGAAGAGAGTAATAATTGTTCCTATCCATACCAAAAACATCACCGGATTTTTAATGGCATATTGGGGATACAGTTTCCTAAAAGCATCGCCTATTGCCCGAAAATACAGTCCTTTGTTAGTTACTCGCGTTTTCCTAAGTTTCTTACGGCGATAACGAGGACGGGGTGTTTTAGAATTAGAGTTATTTCCGTTTGAGTTCATATATTGATAATTGATATAGCAGGAGTCACCGAGTCAGGAGTCACCGAGTCAGGATAAAGAAAGAAGAAGAAAAGAAGAAAATTCCTCTCCTCCTCTCCTACTGCTAACTACCAGCAGCGAGTTTAAAACCTTCGGCGATTGGTCCTAAAGCTAAAACTGGGAAAAATGTCAGGATTCCTAAAATTAGGGTGACACCTGCGGTAATCCCAGTGAATAGCAAAGAATCAGTTTTCAAAGTTCCCCGGCTTTCACAGACTATTTGTTTTTCAGACATACTATCAGCTAAAAGGAGCAGGGCAATAATTGGTAGATAACGTCCTGCAAAAATACTAACAGTTGTACTTAAATTCCACCATAACGTCCCGTCATTTAATCCCTCTAAGCCAGAACCATTATTAGCTGCGGCTGAGGCATATTCATAAACTACTTGGGAAATACCATGAAAACCTGGGTTACTAATTCCTGATAAAGATATAGGATAAGCTAAAGCTACAGCACTGGGAATTAAAACCATCATCGGGTGAATTAATAGCACCACACTAGCCAGGACAATTTCTCGTTTTTCAATTTTGCGGCCAAAAATTTCCGGGGTGCGCCCTACCATTAACCCAGTGATAAAGACGGTGAAAATCAGATAAATGAAGAGATAAGCCGTTCCTATTCCCTCTCCTCCCCAAATTATTTGTAAAAATAGGTTGAATAAGCTGGAAAATGTGCCATTAGGCATGAGGGAATCGTGCATTCCGTTGACAGCACCGCACATGGTGGCGGTAGTTGTAATTGCCCATAATGCGGTTTGCGCCCAGTCAAATCGGACTTCTTTGCCTTCTAGATTGGGTAATTCTAATCTCAAAGCATTATTAATCAGAGGATTTCCTTGTAATTCTCCTGTGGCTGTAACGCCAATGAGAACGACAAAGATGATAAACACCATCCAATATAATAACCAGGCTTGTTTGAGGTTGTTGGCAAATATTCCGTAGGTGTAAATTAGGGAGGTGGGAATGGCCAACATGGCGATGATTTCGATTAAGTTAGAAGCGCCATTGGGATTTTCAAACGGGTGCGCGGAATTAGCTGCAAAAAATCCGCCGCCATTTTCACCTAGCATTTTAATCATTTCCCATGATGCCACTGGACCTCTAGCTATATACTGAATTCTTCCTTCTAAGGTTTCTACTACTAGGGTTTTGGCTAAGGTTTGGGGTACACCTGAAATAATTAGAGCGATCGCCCCCACAATAGATAAAGGTAATAATATCCTAGTGATAGCCTGGGTAAAATCTACATAAAAATTCCCCAGTTTTCTCCCTGTTAATCCTCGGATAAAGGCAATTCCCACTACTAAACCACTAGCCGCTGAGGTAAACATTAAAAAACCTAAAGCCGATGTTTGGCTAAAATAACTAAAGGTATTTTCTGTGGCGTAATGCTGTTGGTCGGTATTCGTCAGGAAGGAAATAGTAGTATGTAATAATAAATCCCATCTCATTCGTCCCAGTTCATTGGGATTCCAGGGCAGAAATTTCTGATAATAGAGAAGGGCATAAACTACCACACCCATTACTAAATTGCTACATAGTAAGGCGCGGATATACTGCCAACCCGTCATATCATTTTTTTTACCCACACCCCCTAAAATATAAATTATTGCCTCTATTGGCTTCATAACAGGATCAAGGATTGTCCTTTCTCCCAAGAAAACGCGGGCTATGTATTTTCCTAGTATGGGCGTAATGAATACGACAATACACAGCGTTAAAGCAATTTGTAAAAAACCTTGTCCCATGTAGTTTGCACTCTATTCAACTGAAGTTCTAGCCAGTTAATACTCAACAATCAGGCCTAAATTAGTAGTAAATTGAATTTTTCATCCCACCGCAATCAATATAGTATTGTTTGATCTGAGTTTAACTAAATATTTTATGCAGTATATTTTTAATTTATTTAACCGCACATCAGATTATAGTTCACCATTCCCTAAAAATATGCTTTAAATTATCGTTAAGTCTGCCTAAGTATAAATCATCTAGTGATTGGTATATTTTTAGATATAAATTTAGTCGATGTAAGTATATGCCTATGATTATAGGCTAATTAGCTCAACTGACGATGAACTGCAAATAAACAATCATTATATTGCTTGTCAACCTCAAGATTTGTAAACGCCCAAGCTACTTTGTATGGCTTTTGGTATTCTCCTAACATATTAATCCGGTGACAAATATCAGGAATTTTCGTCAAATATCTAGGAGTTAAGGGAAAATCACAGGTAAATATACCTTCAACTCTTTGTGTCGCACCTGGGATATATTTAATCATGATTGCTACGCAGTAGGTATCCTCTGATGTATGCAGGACTTGAACTAACCCATCATGACTGATATTTACTAGATGATCAGGTAATTTCAAGGATTGGCTAGTATCTAAGGGTATATTTTGAGTTTTTACATAGTCGAGAATTTCCTGATATTTTGCCAGTGCTAAACGCTTTTGGTAAAAGTATTTAATCTCAAGAATTGAACTAATTATCCAATATACTACTTGTACCGATAATAATATAAATCCGCTGAATATTCTTTGTAATTTATACATTTTATATTATGATTCAGATGATTACACAATATAGAATATATTGATTAACGTAAGGATTCAAATTTTGCACTACGCACTAAACCGCCTACGATTAAAATCGCAGGCTAATAGCCAAAGTCCATTCAAGTTGGCTTGGCTCCCTGAGAGTGTCAATTCCAGAAAATATGTCACTTACGAATATGTTTAAAACCGTTGGAAATGGTGTTCCCTACTTAGCCTCAAAAGCCTTAGCGCAAACTATTCTTGACTTTTTAAATACTTAGTTATAAGACTTCAGATCCCCGACTTCTTCAAGAAGTCGGGGATCTTGTGGTTGTTAATGGTTTAATATATAAGAAATACTTTAATTTTTCATAAAGAAAAAACGATGGCAGCAGACTATCCCAACATTGATATTGCGCCATTTATTGACCACTCTCTGTTACTACCAATTGCCACCCCAGAGCAGATTAGTCAATGGTGCGACGAAGCATATAGATATAACTTTGCAGCGGTATGTGTGAATCCCTGTTATGTCAAGCAAGTAGCAGAACTACTGTATAAAAAAAATCCTCAAGTTTGTACAGTCATTGGTTTTCCCAATGGTGCAAATACTTCAGATGTGAAGTTATATGAAGCCAAAGAAGCAGTAGATAATGGCGCTACTGAGTTAGATGTAGTCATTAACATAGGCTGGTTGAAAGCCGGGAAAACAGAGGAAGTTCACTGGGAAATTGCCACAATTTGCGAAGAAGCCGGACAACCTGTCAAGGTAATTTTAGAAACTAGCCTCCTGACGGATACAGAGAAACAAATCGCTGCGGAACTGGCTATGGATGCTGGTGCTGCATTCTTAAAAACCAGTACAGGTTGGAATGGTGGCGCAACTGTAGCAGATATTAAGCTTTTGAAAGAAATAGCAAAAGATAGGGTAGGAATCAAAGCATCAGGAGGTATTCGCACCCATAATGATGCCTTAGAGTTAATTATGGCTGGTGCGACTAGATTAGGCACATCTCGTGGTGTGGATTTACTTCGTCAACGCCATAACCCAGAAAAAGAAAACAAAGAAAAGAGTGAGTAGTCATTTACTCATTGTCAGTTGTAATTTATTTTGCCACTGACAACTGACAACTGACAACTGACAACGGACTAAAAATGAGTAAAACCTACAAAGCAACTGGTATTAATCTCAAAGCGCAACCACTGGGTGAATCAGATAAAATAGTCACAATTTTAACTCAAGAATTTGGGCTAATTCGGGCAGTTGCTACGGGAGCGCGGAAACAAAACTCCAGCTTGGGGGGGAGAATGGGGATGTTTGTCATCAATGAATTACTAATTTCCCAAGGTAGAAATCTCGATAGAATTACTCAAGCTGAAACTATAAAAACTTATCCCGGTTTATCTAAAGATTTAGGTAAATTAGCTGCTAGTCAGTATTTAGCTGAAATAGTCTTATGTCAAGCGTTAAGCGAACTACCCCAAACAGAACTTTATGAGTTATTTAATGAACATCTTCAACGCCTAAATGATATACCCAAAACTGAAATAAAATGTGTAGTTGCGAATTTAGTCCAAGGTGTATTTCAGCTTTTAGCCTTAGCAGGACTGACACCACAAGTAGAATCCTGTTGCTTAACCCAACGGCTTTTAACTCCAGACTGGACAAATCCCCATTGGCAAGTGGGATTTAGTATTCCTTCTGGTGGGATAATTTGTTTAGATGCTTGGAAAAGCTTGCGAACAGAAATAGAGCAGGAAAACCGGGAAAATAGGGAAATGCAGGAAACAACAAAGAAAAGTGTTCCCAATCCCCAATCCTGTGCCTCTAACCCTAGCTATGAAACAGTTTTTCATCAGCAGGAGTTACCAATTATTTCTCGTCGGTTAAATGGGAAACAACTGGTTATGCTTCAACATCTGTCGGAAACAGAGATAATGAAAATAGATGCAGCCTCAGATTCTGGATGGTTAGCTGTTGAGCAAATTTTGCGCCAGTATGTCCAGTATCATTTAGGACAACCTATTCGCTCTGCCACTTTGATTGACTCCTATTTTGCCACCAACCATGATGCAATCGTCTGATTTAGATAAAAAAGGCCGAACTCACTCACCTAGCGACGCTAAAAAAAAGCATAAAGCATCAGATCATAATGTTGCTTCTTCCCCTAAAGTTAGTCATATTCATAGTCCAGAAATGTCACTCAAGGATGTTTCTGAAAATGGGAATTGCACATTAGAAATTCCCTTGACTGATATCCCCAAACCATCAAAAATTCCGCAGACAAATGGCAAAATTAATGGTGTTCCAGAAAATGTCCCAACTACAACGGAATTAACACCGGAAACACTACCATTAATAGATGCTGGTTCGGGAGGTGCAGATTCGGAAAATAATCAACAGGTGGGTTTTTTACCTGTATTGAAAAATCCGAATTTTCTCGCTCTTTGGGCAGGTCAAGTTTTCTGTCAATTAGCTGATAAGGTTTATTTAGTATTGATGATTGCTTTGATTAATAGTCAGTTTCAAGCTAGTGATCAAAGTATTAGTGGTTGGGTTTCCGCTTTAATGATGGCGTTTACAATTCCCGCCGTATTATTTGGTTCTGTAGCTGGAGTTTTTGTAGATCGTTGGTCAAAAAAAGTTGTTTTGGTAGCATCAAATATTTGGCGCGGGATTCTGGTATTGCTCATTCCTTCCCTGTTATGGTTAACCCATGATTGGCAGCCTGTGGGAGTTTTACCCGTGGGTTTTTTGATTATTTTAGGTGTGACTTTTTTGGTTTCTACCTTAACACAATTTTTCGCACCGGCAGAACAATCGGCTATTCCTTTAATAGTGAAAGAACAGGATTTGCTTTCGGCTAATTCTCTCTACACTACGACAATGATGGCTTCGGTAATTGTCGGTTTTGCCGTAGGAGAACCAGTTTTAGCCTTAGCAGATGGACTGTGGATGCAATTAGGTGGTAGTGGGGGATTGGGTAAGGAAATTCTGGTGGGTGGCAGTTATGCGATCGCTGGGTTAATATTATTCTTACTCCAAACTAACGAAAAACCTCATCCCCCAGAAACAGAATTTCCCCATGTTTTCTCGGATTTGCGCGACGGGTTACGTTATCTCCAAGAAAATCATCGTATCCGCAATGCTTTATTACAACTAATTATCTTATTTTCTGTCTTTGCAGCCCTGACTGTGCTTGCAGTTCGCATGGCAGAAATTATTCCGAATATGAAAGCCTCTCAATTCGGCTTTTTATTAGCATCTGCTGGTGTGGGTGTGGCGCTTGGGGCGACAATTCTCGGACAATTTGGACAACGCTTTTCCTATAAACAACTCAGTTTTTGGGGTTGTCTAGGTATGGCAGCATCTTTAATTGGTTTATCATTGTTTACAACCCAACTCTTGCCTGTGCTGCTCTTCATTGCCCTAGTGGGAGTATTTGGGGCTTTGGTGGGTATCCCCATGCAAACTGCAATCCAAACCGAAACACCCCCAGATATGCGAGGTAAGGTATTTGGTCTGCAAAATAATGTGATTAATATTGCCCTTTCTCTACCTCTGGCTTTAGCTGGTGTAGCGGAAACTTTTATCGGCTTAAAAGCAGTATTTTTTACCTTAGCTGCCATTGTCTTAATTGGCGGTCTGTTTACCTGGTATAATTCTGGTGAATCCTCAGATGGCAAATAGCCAAAAACTGCATCAAACTGTTGGGTTTTGTGCTAAACTTAATCCAGCAAGATGCAAAATACTTGCTGGGGATAAACTAAATAATCAGCATATTAATTTGTAATCAAGTTAAAAGATTTATAAATTATGAGCATCATCAATAAAGCCATTTATTGACTTTTTAATTACCAAGATTATTTAGGTTTAAAAGTTAGAGATATCTGAGTTTTTGTGAATATCAAAAATTCAGCTATAACAACTTCATAATAAAAACAGTATATTTTACCCTCGCTTTTTTTATAGATAACCTAAGAATGCGTATAGCTTGGATTGGAAAAAAAACACCCTTTTGCGGTAACGTCACCTACAGTCGAGAAATTACCAACGGACTCCTAGACAGGGGACACGAAGTTAGTTTTCTACACTTTGCCCAAGAAGAAGCGACAACTGACAATTGGCCTAATTTTCAGGAAGTTCCTTTGCCATTTATTTACAAGTCCCAGGTTTATACAATTCCCTCTTTCAAAGCAACTAAGGTTTTGAAAGATTCTTTGCGGGAAATTAAGCCGGATATAGTTCACGCTTCTCTGACTTTATCAACTTTGGACTTTGTTCTACCAGAAATTTGCGAAGAATTAAATTTGCCCCTAATTGCCACTTTCCACACTCCATTTGCAGGTAAGGGGGCAAAATTATTATCGAGTACCCAACTTTTAGCTTATCAACTTTACGCTCCTTTTTTGGATCATTATGATCGGGTAATTATCTTTTCCCAAATTCAGCGGGAATTGTTATCAGGTATGGGTGTGAGGGAAAAAAAGATTGCTGTTATACCTAATGGTGTAGATCCTGTTAAGTATTCTCCCGGTGTTTCTCATGTGAAAGCTGAATTTGGCGCTGAACGTTTGTTTGTTTATCAAGGGAGAATCGCTCAAGAGAAAAACGTTGAATCTCTCTTACGTGCTTGGAAACAATCACATATGGGCGTTAATACCAAATTATTGATTGTGGGTGATGGTCCATTAAAGCCTTCTCTAGAATCATTTTATGGACGAGAATATGGCATCATCTGGTTAGGGTTTATCGCTGATGAAGATCGCCGCATCGAAATTTTACGGGGTTCTGATGTATTTATTTTACCTTCTTTGGTAGAGGGTTTATCCTTGTCTCTATTAGAGGCAATGTCCTGTGGTTTAGCTTGTTTGGCTACTGATGTTGGTGCAGATGGAGAAGTTTTAGAAAAGGGTGCGGGTGTGGCAATTAATACAAGCAGCGTGCGATCGCAATTAAAAACCCTCTTACCACTATTTCAAGATCATCCAGAGTTAACCACATTGTTGGGAGAAAAAGCCAGAAAGCGAGTATTAGAACGCTATACCCTGAATGATAACATCACCCAATTAGAAGAGCTTTATAGCCAAGTTCTCGCACAGCGACCTTTAACACTGAGTTGGGGTATTTAGGTAACTTTACCATATTCTCATCAGTTATGGGACTAATATTTGATTTTTTAAATATACGTAAGGTGGGCATTGCCCACCCTACATTACTTAAAATTTTTTAAATATCAATTATAATTCCTATATAATCCATAAATCTTTCTCTCTAATCCTAGAGGGAAAGATTTTTATTGTCTATTTATTCAGAATTAAAAGCCATATGTAATCCATTTTGTCAATTCGCAATTTCTATTCTTTACAAGAAATAAAAGTGTCGTTACATTATTTTACATAAGACATAAGTTCATCATAAACATTTTTAGCTGATGTCTTCATAGCGACTAATTAACACATAATCTTGGAGATTCCGATTGTGGCTTTAACTATCCAGTCCGCTCAAACTATTTTTTCTAATACTCAACTTCCTAGTCCTATTCCCGCAACAATAGCGTTATTTGATCAACTTAACGTTGATGATCAATTAGCTTATCTTTGGTATGCTTATACTGAAATGGGTAAAACCATTACTCCTGCTGCACCTGGAGTAGCCCGCTTGCAACTAGCAGAAAGTTTGCTTACCCAAATTAAGCAAATGTCTCGTGAAGATCAAACAAAAGTCATGCGGGATTTAGCCAGCCGTGCTGATACTCCTATTAGCCGTTCCTATGGTTTCTTTAGCGTCAACACCAAACTCGCTTTCTGGTTCGAGTTAGGAGAATTGATGAAACAGGGAATCATCACTCCTGTCCCCGTTGGTTATCAAATGTCTCCTGGTGTAAAATTTGTATTAGAAGCCACACAAAAACTTGATCAAGGTCAGCAAATCACCGTATTGCGGAATACCGTAGTAGAGATGGGATTTGATACTTCTGAACTTGGACCAAGCAGTTATCCCAAAGCAGCTAAAGAACCTGATTTCCAACGGACAACCCCAGTTATTTCCTCAGTGAAAATTGACGGGATTACAGAACCCGCTGTCTTGGGCTACATTGAAGCCATGAATGCAGATAAATTTGATGCTGCTATTGCGCTATTCACTCCCGACGGTGCGCTACAACCACCATTCCAAAAACCCATTGTGGGACCAGAAGCGATCGCTAAATATATGCGCGAAGAAGCACAAGGACTAAACATGATGCCACAACAAGGTATTTGTGAAGTTCAAGCAGACGGTTCTAAGCAACTGAAAATCACAGGAGTAGTGCAAACTCCTTGGTTTGGTGTCACAGTTGGCATGAACATTTCTTGGCGGTTTTTAATCAATCCTGATGGAAAAATATTCTTCGTAGCGATTGATATGCTGGCCTCTCCTCAAGAACTAATGAATCTGCGCCGCATTTAATTAAATCCAGAGGCTGTCGAAAATCAAATTTATTTGTCAATTCGACAGCCTCGCAATAATAGAGTGAAAGCTATTGACACCGAGCAAAAAATTTGTTATCATAGAACCGACGAGGAAGAACTATCTTTACCGCATAAGCACAACTGGTCTTACCTTTGCGCCTCTGCGTCTCTGCGTGAGCTAAGTTTAATTCTGCCCCAAACTTGTAGACTGTTCATAAACCTTTTTCAAAGTATTCACATCTCTAATCGAAATAAACGGCGGTTTGCGAACTTGAGAAAAATACATAATATCAGTTTGCAGAAGACTATGACCCCAAATTCCCAAAGCATGGCCAAGTTCATGACGGGCTGCTGATAAGACATAATCACCAGTTTGACTAGGACTCAGCAGAATTGTAAACCGGTGAGATAAAATATTATTTTCAGTATATAAATCATAAGTAGTTAAAGCCGAACGCGCCCGCAGTATTTTACCATTAGGTTCACGTTGCAAAGGCGGTGCTTTTCGGGAGATTGTAATATCAGCAATAGCCGATTTTTCCACTACCTGTAAAGGTAAATAAATATTCCATTCTTGAACAGCTTGGAAAACACTATTAACCCATATTTGTGACTGCTTTTCATTAATATCTGTTGGTGTTTCTATCTTCACCTTTACTGGAAAACGTGACCAAATCAAATAACCAACTTTCGTAGATTTGATTTGATCAAAATAATCACCACTATTTGTTTTATCTTGCCATTGTACCAGAGTCGCTGGTAAAGGATGAGTTTTTTGGATAAATTGGGAGTTTCTTTCCTGTTCCCTCACACCAGCATTTACTTGAAAGTTACTCAAAATAACTAGCAGTCCTGTACTTATTGCTAAAGTCAGAACTGCTGCTTGTAGTGAGCGCGGTCGAACTATTAATCTTCGCCAAAAGTTTTGATTTTGGGTAATTTTTCCCATTTTCAGTTTCAATTATTTGGGCAACCAATTAGCACTTAAAACCACAGTTAAACCCAGAAAAACTACAACTAATGCCCAAGTAACTCGATTTAAAGTATTTTCGGCACTTTTGGTACTACTAAATAATTGTGCTTGTCCACCAATAGCACCAATGCCGTCACCTTTAGGACTATGTAACAAAACGAGGATAATCAAACCGAGAGCGGAAAATGCCCAAATGCCTTGGATGATGTTAGTAATTGCCATATTTAGAAATGTTGATTATAAGAAGTCATTAATCCCGTAGGGGTTTAGCATTGCTAAACCCCTACCATTTTACGATTTTACAAACCTATTTGTACAGGAGTACGAGTTAGTTGTAAATCATATTCTGCGGCTTTAAGTAATGATCGCCCTGTCATTTCTTGTGGTTGGGATATCTGTAAAATATCCAGAATAGTTGGGGCAATATCGGCTAATTTGCCATCATTTCTTAATTCCACATTTGTTCCATATCCGGGTATTTTGGCTTTTTCACCTTCTACCAAAATTAACGGAACTGGGTTAGTAGTATGCGCTGTCCACGGATGACCGCCTTCATCTAGCATATACTCAGCATTGCCATGATCAGCAGTAATAATTGCTGTACCACCTGCTTTACCAATAGCATCAATCAGACGACCTAAACATTTATCTACTGCTTCAATCGCTGTCACAGTAGCTGGGATTTGCCCCGTATGCCCTACCATGTCTGGGTTAGCATAGTTCATCACGACTAGGGAGTAAATGCCCTTTCTCATGGCAGCGATCGCCACATCTGTCACAGCTTGTGCTGACATCGCCGGGGCTTGATCATAAGTTGCCACCATGGGACTACTGACTAATTCCCGGTCTTCTCCCTCACAGGGTTCTTCCAGTCCCCCGTTAAAGAAGTAGGTAACGTGGGCATATTTTTCAGTTTCCGCAGTTCTAAACTGTTTTAAACCACGATTAGCGATAACTTCACCAAGAATATTACTCAGATTTTGCGGCGCAAAAGCCACAGAAACAGGTAATTCTGGATCATACTGGGTAAAAGTTACAAAGGAAAGCGGCTGAATTGGCTGTCTTGCAAAACCGTTAAAAGTCTGACTGACAAAGGCTTGAGTTAGTTCTCTAGCCCGGTCAGGGCGGAAATTGAAAAATATAACCCCATCACCAGATTCTACCGCGCCTGGTTGCAGACGGACTGGGAGAATAAACTCATCAGTAATACTTTCAGCGTAAGCTGCTTGCACTGTCTCGACAGCAGTGAGTCCATTCCCAGAACCATCTGTTGTCATCACATCGTAAGCGCGTTGGACTCGATCCCAACGGTTATCACGATCCATGGCATAATAGCGACCGCTGATAGTAGCGATTTCACCAATGCCAACTTGATCTATATAGTCTGCCAATTGCTGGATGACGTTGATAGCATCTTTGGGTTTGGTGTCACGGCCATCAGTAATGGCGTGGATACAAACTTGTGAAAGTTGCTGTTCCTTTGCTAAGTCAAGTAGTCCAAATAGATGGGTAATATGGGAATGCACCCCGCCATCAGAACAAAGCCCCACTAGATGTAACTTGCCATTAGCAGAACGCACTTCCTGGCAAATTTTGACAAGGGCTGGGTTTGCGGCTAAAGAACCGTCTTCTACAGCATCTGAGATCCGTACCAGTTCTTGGGGTACGACTCGACCAGCCCCAATGTTCAAATGACCAACTTCCGAGTTGCCCATTTGACCTTCTGGCAACCCTACGGCTTTTCCTGATGTGCGAATGAGGGTGTGGGGATAGACTGCCCATAAACTGTCCATAATCGGAGTTTTGGCAGCGGTAATAGCGTTTCCTCGCGTTTCCTCACAGTAGCCCCATCCATCTAGAATGACTAGCACCACAGGAGCAACAGGTGCTTTGGTCATAGTAAAATTGCCCTTTACTTTTTGTAATACTCGAATGATACCATTGCTAACCAACTCTGGAGGTTAAATTCTGCTGATTAATTTCTGATATTCCGGCGGTTATCATGTTTCATCCAATCAAAACAGCTTTTGTCGCTACCAGTAAAGATTGTGAAAAAGCAGCATATCCAGTTGGATAGGTAGTTTTGATTATTGCCTATTATAGGACCAAGTGATATACTTTATTTAAAGGAAACTAATATGGCAATTTACAAAACCCGATGGTTTAACCGTTGGGCAAAAGATCAGAAGTTAAATGATTCTAGTCTCTGTAATGCTGTTGCAGAAATGGTAGCAGGTCTTTACGACGCGGATCTAGGAGGTGGACTATTTAAAAAACGCATTGCCCGTTCTGGAAAAGGAAAGAGGGCTGGTTTCCGTACATTGGTTGCTACTAACAAGGAAGATAGTTGGTTTTTTGTGTTTGGGTTTCCAAAAAACGAGCGTAGCAATATTGATCAGGATGAAAAAGAAGCCTTGAAAAAACTGTCATCAGAACTGCTGTCTTTAACAGCAGAGGCTCTTGAAACAGCAAAATTGAAAGATGAATTAATAGAGGTAATCTGTAATGAGGAAGAAGAAGTCAGCAATTCTTGAGGCTGTTCACGAAACTGCTATAGGTCTATACAAGGCTGGTGTAATGAGTCAAGTTACGTTACGCGAATTTGATAGCTTGTGTTTACCGCCAATTGAACCGCTAGAACCTCAACAAATTAAGCAACTTCGTGAATCATTTAATGTCAGCCAATCTGTTTTTGCTGCTATTTTAAACATCAGTTCATCAACTGTTCAAAAATGGGAAATTGGGCAAAAACGACCTACAGGCGCGGCTCTTAAATTATTGCATTTAGTCCGTGAAAAAGGTTTGGAAAGTTTAATTTATTAATCTAACCTGATTGCCATTATTATTTTAACACAAAAACCGGAACTCTTTTATAAGCAGGTGTCCCACTTTTTGGATCAATTTCTGCTTTAAATAAAACATTAGTTTCAGGATAAAACATGAAAGCTACACCTTCACGAATTGCACCACAAATAATTTCAATATTCTCTAATTCTCCCGCATTTCCTTTAACTGTAACTCGTTGATGTTCCTGAAATCCTGCTTTTTTAATATCCAAACTATTCATTAAAATACAATGACGATGGGGCATATTGCGATATTTATCTTCACTGCGATAAACTACTGTATTATGTTGTCCATAACTCCGTCCTGTTCCTAATATTAAGACAATTCCTGATTGATTTTTCTCAACACCAAAAGCTGATTTATGCGGTAAGGATAATTGGGGTAAGGGTGTGACAAACATCTGCGCTTTACCATCAGAAGTGGGAAATTTTGGTTCTTCAAAAATTCGCCCTGTAATAGTAAATTCTTCCTGAGTTTGATCAATTTTACCTATTTTGTCATAACCAGGAATAGTTTTAGCAATTAATTCTCTGACATAAACTGTATCTTGTAATTTACGCCAATTAATCGGATTTTCATCATGTAACCGATGAGCAATTTCTGTAATTAATTCAACTTCGGAAATCAAATCAGAATTATCTGGTTGTAAATGACTTTTACCTGCATCATTTAATCTGACAAAATTATTACCTGATTCCGTTGTCGTCCTATGGGGATTTTCAAAGCGATTGAAAACAGGTAAAATTAAAGTTTGCTGTTTAGCTAATCCGTGAAAATGTCCTAAATTCGGTTTTGTCGCTGCATAAAAAATGGTTTCAATTTGCGATAAAGCCTCTTTTGCTTGCTGTAAATCGGGGTTAGCTGCATACAAATTTCCCCCTAAACAAAAGAGAGTATTGATCTTTCCTAATTCTGCTGCTGCTATTAAATCACGGGTATGATAACCAGGAGTTTCACTGACGGGTTTTCCTAATAGTTTTGATAATGCTTGTTTGATTTCTTCGCGCAAATTGACGGTGACACCCATTGAACCAAATCCTTGCACGTTGGAATGTCCACGAATGGGCATTGTTCCTGCGCCAATTTTACCAGCGTTACCTGTAATTAAGGCTGTATTTGCGATACTAAAAACATTATCTACACCGTTGGCTTGTTGGGTGATTCCCATAGCCCAAGCAAATACTACACTTTCTGATTTACCAATTAGATAAGCTGTGGCTGTAATTTCTTCTTGAGATAAACCGCAGGTATTAGTGATATTATCCCAAGATATATCTTCTGCATAATCTATAATTTGTTGCCAGTTTTTAGTGAAAGACGCGAGATATTCTCTTTTAATTAAATTCTGTTCAATTAGAGATTTTTGCAACCCCACAAATAACGCCACATCACTACCAGGAATCGGTTGTAAATATAAAGAAGATATATCTGAACCACCTGTGAGTAAAGATTTGATGGGAAACGCAGGAGAGGCAAATTTAACTAAACCGATTTCAATTTGGGGGTTAATAATAATTACTTTACCGCCTCTTGCCCGCAATTGGATTAATTCGTTCATTAATCGCGGATGATTTGCCGGTGCGTTAGAACCAATTAAAACTAGACAATCACTATGTTGTAAGCCTTCTAAACTTACCATTGATGTCCCTGAACCGAAAACTTTTTTTAAGCCGATGGTGGAGGGAGCGTGACATAAATCAGAACAATCTGCTAAATTATTACTACCAAGCGATCTCATTAATAACTGTAATAAATAAGCAGCTTCATTGGAAGAACGTCCAGAACTATAACTAGCAATCTTTTCTGGTAGTTGTTGAAAAGCTGTCGTTGCAATTTGGTAAACTTCTTCCCAACTAATGCGTTGATAATGGGATGAACCTGATTTGAGAATCAGAGGATAACTAAGCCTCCCTAAATCATCACATTCTTGAGAAGTCAGTTGTTGTAATTCACTAATATTATATTTTTGAAAAAAATCTTGTTTAATTCCTGGTTGCAATTCTGCTGCAATTGCTTCCACACTTTTAGCACAACGTTGTAAATATTCTCCCGCTTCATTTACAAAGCCTCCCTTTTGTCCACCCGTACCCCAAGCACAGGATAAACAAGCACTTTTATGATTGAGAGTTTGCCATAATTGTAAACCTTGGGGTGACAGAGTTTTTTCTATCCAGTATTGGATGACAGGTAAACCACCACCGGCATTGCAATTAGATTTATTTTCAGGTAAATTATCCATAAATAGAAGTTTTATATCCTATTTCTTTACGGACTGATTCTTTAATATTTAGCTTATACCAATTTTACATCAGGCTGCACAGAAACATGAAATCCATTAATTAATTTATCCCTCTTCATCTGCGTTTATCTGCGTTTATCTGCGTTCAATTGGATCATCTTTTTTGTGGAGTTCTCTAATATTATTAGAGCGGGCAAGATGCCCGCACTACCAATTACCAATTACCAATTACCTATTCAGCAGTTTTATTAGCCGCACGATTAGCACGAGATTCGGCTGAAGCCATGACTTCTGCAAAGTTTTCCACAACTTCACCAGGGTGGTTTTCCAAGACTCTGGTAGAAATCGCCACTCGACCTTTACCTTCGTCTAAATCAATAATTACAGCTTTGATTGGTTGACCAATTTGAAAGACTTTGTCTAAAGATTCAATGAATTTTTGGCTAACTTGTTTGATGTGTAGTAAGGCGCTGACACCATTAAAATCTACAAATACACCAAAAGGTTTGATGCCTGTGATTTTTCCCTCTACCAATTGACCTATTTGTAATAGGCTGAAGTTGCTAGAACGAGCCGCTAAACGTTGAGAAAGAACGAGTTTATTGGTTTCCCGATTAATTTCTAAAAAACCCACAGTCAGACTTTGACCTTTGAGTGCATCTAGGTTATCACGTTCGGACAGGTGCGATCGCGGAATAAAACCTCGTAAACCAAAAAGATCAACAGTGACACCACCTTTATTAACACCTGTTACCCGCACTTGAACAGTTTGGGAATTCTCTTGTATTTCTGCTAGTTTTTCCCAAATCTGCCGCATTTCCAATTGCTTACGGGAAATGGTAACTTGACCTTCAGCATCCTGATCCCGAATAATTAAAAACTCTAGTTCCTCATCCATCGGTAATATTTCCGACAAATCAGTTACTGCTCTCAAAGAAGCCTCCTCTTGGGGAAGAAACGCCGACGATTTACCACCAATGTCAACATAAGCACCGTCGTGGTCAACTTGGAATATTTTGCCACGAACAACTTGTCCTTTTTGAAATTGGTAATCGTGTTTTTCCAGTGCTTTGGCAAAATCGTCCATTGAAAAAGACGAATTGGCTGTTTGAGAAAGTTTAGATTCGGAATTCATGACGGTTGAAGATAAATTGTTAGTTGTTAGTTGTTATTTGTCAGTAGGGGCGAAGCATTTGGAAGATAAATTATCGGTTATTGCAAAAAATAGTTCTCCAAATGCTTCGCCCGTACAGTTGTCAGTTGTCAGTTGTCAGGACAATTGGCTAAAAAGTTGTTGGACTTGCACCCAAGCGTCCGCCGCAGCTTTAGGATTATAACTGGCACGACGGTCACAAAAAAACCCATGATCAGATCCATCGTAGCGAAACAGCCGATGAGAAATGTTATATTTTGCAAATTCGGCGGCAATCTCTTCCACTTGTTCTGGAGGAATACTCGCATCTTCCGCACCAAAAAAGGTGTAGATAGTGCCTTTAATCTCTGATGTTCGCGTCACAGTGGGATTTCCACCGCCAGGAGTCCGGGTAGTAATTCCCGCACCATAAAAGGACGCAGTGGCTTGAATATCAGTGAGAGTAGCAGCTAAATAGGCGACGTGACCACCAAAACAAAAGCCAATACAACCAAATCCATCTGGTTTGACTTGGGGTAAAGTTTTCAGGTAGTTAATAGCTGCTTGAATATCGCCTAAAAGTTCTGATGCTGTAGTTTGTGAGGCATAATTTCTACCTGTTTCTATCCCGTCAGGAGTATAACCAGTCTCAAATCCAGGCGCTTGACGCTGAAACAGTGCTGGGGCGATCGCTACATATCCCAGTTTAGCAATCCGTTCTGTGACATCCCGAATATGCACATTAACGCCAAAAATCTCTTGTAAAACCACAATTCCTGGATAAGAACCGGTTGCTGTTGGTTTAGCTAAATAAGCGGCGATTTGCAAATTATCTTCAGAAATTTGAATTGTTGAAGTGTTTATTGTTGGCTCTGTCATAATTAAGTTGGTAGTAAGGGAATAGGCGAGAATTAATAATATTTATTAGCCCTGTTGGCGGAGCGGCCAACCTACTTCATTCATTCTGACTGTTGACTCCTAAATCGGTGTATTCTTCTGTGGTAATATTTTCCAAAGCAAACTAACTTATCAATCATATATTTAACAGGTAAATTATGGCCATTTGGATAAGTCTTATGGAGCAGGATGGGTAATGATTCAATTTCGTATTCAGCCAGATAGTGAAATTCCTGCATCTAATCAACTATTTAATCAAATCCGATTTGCGATCGCCTCTGGGCAATATACACCTGCATATAAACTGCCCAGTACCAGAGCTTTAGCAATGCAAACTGGATTACATCGCAATACCATTAGTAAAGTTTACCGCCAATTGGAGGAACAAGGATTTGTTGAAAGTCTAGCAGGTTCAGGAATCTATGTCCGCACCCAAGGTCATGAGGGTGGAAGTAAATCCCAGTCACCCATGCTTAAACAACATCCTGATGCTTATAAGGTAGTGCAACAAGCCCTAGATGAGTTACTTAGTCAAGGCTGTTCTCTCAATCAAGCCAGGGAAATATTTTTAGCGGAAGTGGACTGGCGTTTGCGTTGTAGTGCCAGAGTATTAGTAGTAACCCCATCTCAAGATATTGGGGCTGGGGAATTAATGATTAATGAGTTGGAAGAATCCCTGCAAATCCCAGTCCAACTCGTAGCAATGGAAGAACTTATCAGCGTCCTCGACCAAACTACCTCAGCCACATTAGTCACCAGTCGTTATTTTATCGGAGAAGTGGAAGCGATCGCTGCACCAAAAGCTGTCCGGGTTATTCCTTTAGATATTCACGATTATAGCAAGGAACTCGCTGTAGTTAAAAGCCTAGCCAAATCTAGTTGTATCGGCATAGTTAGCCTTAGTCCTGGCATTCTCAGAGCCACAGAAGTCATTTTACACGGTTTACGCGGGGATGAATTATTGGTAATGACTGCCCAACCCAAGGATGCTTATAAACTACACGCTATCGTCAAACGCTCAGAAATTATCTTTTGTACGGATCAAGTCAGCTATTCTACCGCACAATCAGCTATGCAAACAGTCTTAGAAGACCTAATTCGTCCACCTAAACTCATTCGCTGTGAAAATTATATCGGCACACAGTCCATTAATTTATTAAAACGCGAACTGGGATTAATTTAATTTGTTAGTTGTTAGTTGTCAGTTGTTAGTAGGGGCGAAGCATTTGGAAGATAAATTATCGGTCATTGCCAAAAATAGTTCTCCAAATGCTTCGCCCNNNGGGGCGAAGCATTTGGAAGATAAATTATCGGTCATTGCCAAAAATAGTTCTCCAAATGCTTCGCCCGTACAGTTGTTAGTTGTCAGTTGTCCTGAAAATAAACCCAAGGAACAAATAATTTGTGCAGTAATTTGTGGGGTAGAAGAAAAATCAAATGAGATAACAGCAATACCGGAATTAATTAAAGTATTAGATATAGCTGGATGTTTATACTCAACACACCTTAATTATTTGATTCTGGGGTAGGGGTTTAGCAATGCTAAACTCCTACAAATCTAGGTTTTTCGTGATTTCACAAAAGTCCATGTCCCAACCGTTTTGAGTATATTAATATATAGAACTGAACAAAATAAATTTATTATTAACAATAAATAATTACCCTAAATTTATTAAATTTTTAGAATTTTAATCGAGAAATTAATCAATTTTTGAATGAAATTAGATATTTTTACAAATTGATTCACTAACATAGTATTTTGTCAAGATAATTTAGATGCGTTTCCCCTGAATAAATTCCCTGTCTAATAGCAAAAGTCGGTTAAAACCGACTCATGAAAAAACGCAAGTTTCTAACCCACAAACATCATAGAAAAATTACGTCCAACTTGCTAAACGGGGAACTTTCATCAATTCTTGACTGAGGCTATCGTGCAGATAACCATTAGTAGCTAAAATTCTTCCCGACTCAATTTTGATCGGAGTCCCATCATAAGCAGTCACATTTCCTCCCGCTTCCTGGACTAATATTATCCCAGCCACAACATCCCAAGGCGCAATTCCCCTTTCCCAATAACCATCAACTCGACCACAGGCTACATAAGCTAAATCCAAAGCTGCTGCACCATCACGTCTCACACCTTGGGTAAGATGGGTAAGATGACAAAACTCGGCATAATTGTTGTCAGGGGTTTCCCGTCTGTCATAGGCAAATCCACTGACTAACAGGCTTTTACCTAATTCCGCTGTTTGAGAAACCTGAATAGGGCGACGGTTACGGGTTGCACCTAAACCAGCAGCAGCCCGAAATAACTCATCCCGAAAAGGGTCATAAATTACTCCCACCTTGGGGACACCTTGAATCATCAAACCAATAGAAACAGCGAAACAGGGATATTGATGGGCGTAATTGGTTGTACCATCGAGAGGGTCAATCGCCCAGAGAAATTCATTATCTTGATTTCCCAGTTTTCCCGACTCTTCAGCCAGGATAGAATGTTGGGGAAAATGGCGACGCAATACTTCTAAAATTACCTGTTCAGAAGCTTTATCAGCAGCGGTAACTAAATCACCAGGACGGCCTTTTTCGGTGATTGCGTCTTCTAATTTACCTAAATAATCTTGTAAAACTACACCTGCGGCTAAAGCTGCTTCTGTAGCAATATCTAGAAAAATTTGCATATTTGTCGGTTGTCAGTGGTCAGTGGTCAGTGGTCAGTTGTCGGTTGTCAGTTGTCGTTTTTTAACGGATGATATATTACCTATATTTAACGAGAGAGACGGCGAAATTCTCCGGGGGTGATTCGCATGGGTTTATCGGGATTCCAGATGCCTTTTCCCATGATTCTTGCCCATTGTTGGGCGCGTTCTAGGCGTTGGTCGTATTTGTGATTAGGCGATCGCGCTACAAATAAAGCATATCCTTGTTTGACAACTTCTTCATTTAACAACAGTTTATCTTTCCATACATAAGCCAAAGTTCGGTTAAATTTATCCTTCGCTTCTAAATCAAATTCCAGATTCACAGCTTGATTTGCACCACCAATTAAAGTTTCTACTAATTGTTTAGCATCATCCCCCCAAGGAAGTTGGCGGATATCTGGTGCATCTAAACCAATTAATCGGACTTGGGAAATTAAATTGGGTTGTGCTTCCATTCCCAAAACTTCCAAACTTTGTCCACTCACAACCCGTGCTATTTTTACATTAGCGGGAATGGTTGAGGAATTGTTGTGGCTTTGACAACTCACCAACAGTAACAAACTAGCTAATATAATTATTTTCGGTACAAAAACGCGAAGACTGACTACTACAGCAGCCATCCTCGCTATCAAATTCATTAACATGAACACACAAAAAATCTTAGTCCTCATCTAAGGGTAAACCCGCTTTAACTTTGCCCTTACCAAAAAACCGCCCAAACTGAAGTTCATAAACTTCATCTTCATCTTGTGTTTCCACTTCCAAATCAGAACGAGCGTAACTTACACATAATAAAGCGTAACCTTGGCGACGTAAATCAGGAGAAAGCCCAATGGCTTCTGGTTGATGAATTTCTCCTGATAAAACTCTCACAGCGCAGGTTGTACAAGCCCCATTTCGACAAGAAAAGGGCAATTCTGTCCCATTGTGTTCAGCGGTGTGTAAGATATAGCGGTCTTCAGGAACTTCGAGAGTATGTGATGTCCCAGTTTGGCGATTGTAAACTTTAATTGTGTGGGTTTGAACCATCTTGATTTTTAGATTTGCGGATTTGGAGTTTCACACTTAATTATAAGAAGATTGCTTGAAAACTCTGCACTTTCAGGTCAGGGAGTGATAATAGCGCAGCCTGGCCTTAGCCATAAAAATATCTTTTCCAAAATGGTTGCTTTTTTTTTAATCCTATTGTAATATAGCAAAACGAGACACCTGGAGAGATGGCCGAGTGGTTGAAGGCGCAGACCTGGAAAGTCTGTTATGCAGAAATGTATACGAGGGTTCGAATCCCTCTCTCTCCATTTCCCAACAGTAATTAAGTTTGATTTAAGAATCTTTGCCTGTAAGCTCACACAGCAGACTTTACCCATAAAACTAAAAGATAATTTTTGGATATAAATAGTGAATTTCGCCCAAAAGTGGGCATTTTGTGTAAAGTATATGCAGGTAAACGGCAAAATATCATATTCACTTAGAAGAAATCGGCTAAAATCTACCTGATAGGTATTAATTCAACCAAGACTGTGGCAACAAATTAGTCAAAATTCAGCTATTGTCAGTTTACCTACAACAACATCCCCACTTTAATATTCAGAGGTATCAATGCAGTTTGACGATTTTAGCAAAAAAACAAACGAATATAAAGAACTTAAAGAAAAACCTCATTGGCAAAGCCCAGCAACCAAAGGCAATATTAAGCCTAAAGAACCTAATCCAGCTAATAATATCAGCTTTAATGAGGATGACAATCGTGGACGAGTAGCAATTTTTATTGACGGGTTAAATTTATTTCATGCCGCATTACAATTGGGAATTGAAATTGATTATGTAAAATTGCTTTGTCGGCTAACAAAAACTTCTCGGTTATTACGTGCTTTATTTTACACAGGAATGGATAGTGGCAACGAAAAGCAACAGGGATTTCTTTTATGGATGCGTCGTAACGGCTATCGTGTAGTTACTAAAGATATGAGTGTAGTTGTCGATAATTACAAAAAACCAAATTTGAACGTAGAAATTGCCGTTGACATGATTACTTTAGCACCCTATTATGATACAGCCGTCTTAGTTAGTGGCGACGGAGATTTATCCTATGCTGTTCATGCAGTTAGTAATGTGGGCGCTAGAGTAGAAGTAATTGGCTTGCAAACAACAACTAGCGATAGTGAAGCGCGTTCTAGAAATCACCTAATTGATGTGGCTGATGAATTTATAGATTTTGATAGTATTAAACAACACATTCAAAAAGATTCTACTATCGGGTATAGTTATCGGACTTCTTCTAATTACCAAGTTTAAATTCCCAATATATAAATTTTTCTCCCTTTTTTTACAATTTTATCGCAACCACCTTACTGGTGAGGGCATTAGTTGGTCATAAAATAAAACTCCATCTAAAATAGGGTTTTATTCCCGACTGCTAAGATATTATCTCAACCTCAAATTAAAATAATTTGAGAGGATTTAATCCTGAATTTTATTTGACACTTTTCTCATATCTGTGCTATACAAGTGTAGAAACAGCTAATTAACATTAATAGACATAACAAACTTTAAAACTGAACTTTAAAGTATGGCATGATCACTTCTTAATTTGTTTTTAGCATTCACTTAAAACATATCTTCAATAGATATATTTTTGAGAACTTATATTATTAAAGGCGTAGGTAGTTCAGTGAATCAAATCCAATTAACTTTAGTTATTAGCTATGTTCTCATGACTGGCTATTTTTTTACTAATTGGTTAACATTTTCTCTTCGTCACCCTACATCTTCCCCACAGGAGAAATTTTTATCCTTGATCATGTTTGTGATCATCACTATTTTATGGCCTCTAGTGATTGTTAACTCTTGCTTAGAAGTGATCAAAAAAGGCAAGTTAGAATTTACTACAGTTGTTCCTGTACTTTTAGTAATATGTGCTTTTGGTATTTCCTACTATTTAAGTTCATTACCTGAACATTGGCTATGTTATTACGATCTATTTTGCCATGTTTAAATACTTATGAAAACCAGTTTTAAATTGTCGATTATCAATTTTTTCTTGTCTTTTACCTAAATACGCAATTTAACTTAAAGTTATACTGGTATTAACTTAAACTTTATTTATGGAAGATGTCGTAATTTGTGGTTTATTGTTTGGTCAGGTTCATATAGTGGTGGAGACAGGTAATTTCTTGAGAGTGGCAAACACCTCAAGCTGTGATACTTTTGTGTAAATTTTTATTTATTACCGACTTGAAATATTGAGTGTGTTAAAAGTATGGTTAATTATGGATGTCACCATTAAAACCTTATTCGTTTAACAATCAATGGTTAATTCTAGTCTTGTTGCCACCCTCTATGTTAATCCTGATACAGGAAATGATGCTAATACGGGTTCTCGTCCTAGTCCCCTAAAAAGTATTACCAGCGCCCTGAAACAGGCAAAAGCATCAACAATTATTCAGTTAGCTAGTGGAACTTATAGCACAGCCAATGGGGAGGTATTTCCCTTGACCATTCCACCGGGAGTGTTGGTAGTAGGAAATGAGGCAAATAAAGGCCAGGAGATGATCATTTCTGGCAGTGGTGAATATCAAAGTCCTAGTTTCGGGGTACAGAATATCACTTTTCTTTTACTAAGTGATGCGAGTCTTTTAGGTGTGACGGTGATTAATCCTGCCGCAAAAGGTACTGGCGTGTGGATTGAATCATCAATACCTACCGTGGCCAACAGTACATTTAAGAACTGTACCAGAGAAGGAATTTTCATAACTGGTAATGCGAAACCAGGGATTGTAGATAATTTGTTTATTAACAATAAAGTGTGTGGATTAGTCATAGCTAAGAATAGCAAAGGGGAAGTGCTGCGGAATGTATTTGAAAATAATGCTTTGGGCATAGCCATTAGTGATTTTGCCGCGCCTTTAGTAGCAAATAATCAACTTTGTGCCAATGGCACAGCGATCGCCCTTTCCCGTGATGCTAAACCAGTATTACGGCGGAATCTCATCACTAGTAACACCCAAGGTGGTCTTTTAATCGCCGGTAATGCCGTTCCCGACTTAGGCAGTCCCCAAGACCCAGCAGACAACATTTTTCGAGAACAGGGTAAATTTGATTTACAAAATGTTACAGATCAAAAAATCATCTCCGTTGGTAATCAATTAAGTCTTCCCCAGGTGATTGGGGCGATAGATTTCATCGCTGCTACCGCTGACACCCCCAGTCAAATCGGAGTCAGCAGTAGATTTGCTGATTTAGAAGGACATTGGGCGGCAGCCTTCGTGGAAGCCCTAGTCAGTAAAGATATTATCAGTGGTTTTCCTGATGGCACTTTTCAACCAGCCACACCCATTACCCGCGCTCAATATGCAGCTTTGATGACGAAGACATTTCAACTACCGGAAAGTAATCAACTAGATAAATTCAAAGATGTCAAATCCGACTTTTGGGCTGCCAAAGCCATAGCCAGTGCCGCCGATAGAGGCTTTTTAAAAGGCTTTCCCGATGGCACATTTCGACCAGAAAATAACTTAACCAAAATTCAAGCCCTAGTCTCCATTGTCAACGGTTTAAACTTGAGTGGTGGTAATCCTAACGTCTTGATGGTATACAGCGATCGCGCTCAAATTCCCAGTTACGCTACCAGTGCAGTGACAGTGGCTACGCAAAAACTATTAGTTGTCAATTATCCTCAACCAGATCAATTAGAACCATTGCGGGAAATTACTCGCGCTGAAGTCGCAGTCCTAATTTATCAGGCATTAGTCGCCACAGGACAAGAAAATCCCCTTCCCTCTGCCTATATTGTCAAACCAGAGACAGAGATTCCCTCTTTTTCCGATATTGTTGGCCATTGGGCCGAACCATTTATTCGGGCATTAGTTAGTATGAACTTAACCCAGGGTTTTGCTGATGGCACATACCAACCAGATCAAGCCATGAGCCGCGCTCAATATACAGCTTTAATTGCTACGGCTTTTAATCCCCCAGCCAAACGTCCGTCCCCAGAATTTACAGACATAGCCAAGGATTTTTGGGCAGCTAACGCCATTGAAATCGCAGCTAGAGGCGGTTTTGTGGGCGGATTTAGCGATCGCACCTTCCGTCCTACCCAAAACGTCCAACGGCTACAAGTCATAGTCTCCTTGGTCAACGGACTGGGACTTGCGGCCACTGCTCAAAAAACCTTGACCTATATTGACCAAGATAAAATTCCCGAATATGCCCGGACAGCAGTTACCATCGCTACCCAGCAAAAAATTATTGTTAATTATCCAGATCCCAATTTACTAGCACCCACGAGGGAAGCCACCCGTGCCGAGGTTGCAGCCATGGTGTATCAGGCATTAGTCACCAGTCAACGCACAAAAGTTATTAATTCACCTTATGTTGTTTTGCATATCAGCAATTGACAAGTAGAATGGAAAACACTGCCTATCACTTTTGCTGCTGGTGAGAAAAACTACTCATGTAGCTAAAAGTACGTTAGGCTAGATGCGATGGGTGAAATGTTTATACCTATTGCCTATAACTCACAGCCCATGTTAACAACAGCCCCGGTCACTCAAACTTTCGCACCTCCTGCCGAACTAGCAGCTAAGTTATTAACTCACTACAGCTTTGATCTCAACGGACACAATGCTAGTGAGCTAGTTAACCAATGGCAATCTGAATATCCCCTGCATTGGTTACATTTAGCAGTTGTTGAAGCTTTGTATCAAGGTCGTTATAAAGCCATATCTGTACAGCAAATCTTGACCTTTTGGCGGCGAAAGGGCGAGACAACCTACCATTTCAACATGGAATTTGAGCGCATGATTTGTAGCAAATTCCCTGAACGTCTCACTTCTGGGTCTCTACAAGTTTTACCACCCACTAAACAGGAAATCAGGATGGAAGAATATAAAAATCTTCGTTTATTACCTGCTCCAGTGAGTTATAAGTATCAAATAAATAATAATTTACAGCCAACAGCAGAGAAACGGGACTTTGAGCCGGAAAATCCAGTCCCAGCATCTCCTTCTGATCAATTAACAGCAAATATCAGACAACAGCAAATTATTGAGGAAATTTCCCCCCCACCTGCCCAACAGTTAATGCTACCAGCAACGGCCAATCATCCCCCTATTGGTAAGTTTATGCCCCAAAAGAGCGATCGCACCGAATCCTTCACATCCAAACTCAAATCTATGACTAGTGAAAGATTGGAGTTGGCATTTTAGTCAGTTGTCAGTAGGGGCGAAGCATTTGGAAGATAAATTATCGGTCATTGTCAAAAATAGTTCTCCAAATGCTTCGCCCGTACAGTTGTCGGTTGTTACCAATGACAAATGACCAATCCCCAATTATTTCACAGCCTCAACCACTGATTTTAAACCTTTGCTATTGAAGAGGTTAACCATTTCCGAGGCACTTTCTTGACTATTGAAAACTCCCACCTGCATCACCCTGCGGCCTTGCCAAACCTTGGGAAAAGCATCAGTAACCAGAGAACTGACTAAATTCTGTTGCTGCTGATTTGCAACCAACACTAGCACCCGGTAACTGACATTTTGCCCAGTAGCTGTATAAATTTGAGGGTCTGATATTGGGGCTGAATTTTGCATATTTTCCCCTGTGGCTGCTTGAGGAGCTACAAATTCAATAGCACCAGAATCAAGTTGAGTATAATTAAATTGGGATGGATTAGATAGATTATTTGGTACTCGTGGCAATTGATTGGGATTAGAAACGGGTTTAATTTTTAAAGGTGTTACCGTTCTTTGATTAGGAGCATTGGGAACTGTGGGGGCAGAAAATGTGATTGGCCTGCGGGCTGAAGTTTCTGTTGATAAAGAATTAGCACCAGGATTTCTGGCTGTAGATGCGGTTGTACCTTGAAGATCCACTTTACCACTGATGCGACTACTAACCAAATTATTTCCCGCCGCAGAAATCACCAACTTCGCAGTTTGGGCGTTGATATCATGACGACCATTATTCCGAAAGATATTCTTTCCTGGGTCAAAACTACTACCTAAATCTGGTCTAGCTTGGGCAATTACAACTAGACCATCTTCTCTGTTACCTTGAATCAAATTATTCCTTAACATTGGTGTAGCATTTGCTTGGACAATAATCCCCGATCTATTATTCTGAATTTGGTTAGCTACCACCACCGGAGACGCATTTTGGGCAATATTAATCCCAAAACCAGTTTCTTGAAAGATATTTTCCCTGATTTCGGGGCGAGCATTTCCAGAAATAGTTATGCCATTAGCACCATTGCGAACAAAAACATTTTTACTAATGCTGGGTGTCCCATCACCAGCGACAGCAATTCCATCTTGGGTATTATTAGTAAAGGTATTTTCCCGAACTATAATATTACTGGATTCAATCCATAGTCCATAACCACGAGGATTGGTATTAGTGACGGTGACACCACTTAAACTAGCTTGGTTAGCACCGATAATAGCCACATTTTGACCACCAAACTTGCGACTGAGAAATTCGCCACCACCAGTAATTGTCACAGTTTGGCCTTTATTGTTAATGTTGCCTTGAATGGCTATACCTGGTTTCAACATTAAAGGAAATACTTCTCCACTTTGGACGCTATATGTACCGGGAGAGAGGATAATTACACTATTAGATGGTGATGCTTCTAGGGCTTGGCTAATTGTCCGCCAAGGTGCGCTGATACTACCATTACCTGTTTTGTCATTTCCTGTACTGGGGTTGACAAATGACTGGTTAATCTGAGAGATTGTTTTTTCACCTTGAAGTATTTGTTCGCCAACCCTCGGAACTTGAGCGAAGACACTACTTGCACTGGTTATGAAGAGTATTGTACTCGTTACTCCTAAACCAACTGTTAAACTCAAAATTGAGCAACTCAGGGAGTTTTGTCGGGTGTTCACAGATTTTTGGGGGACTATCATTTTTTATAAAACTCCTCTAAAATTTATAGCAACAACATTGAAAGTCTATTTGGATCTGAGACTGGATATCAACTGTTATACAATTAATTTTTATACTATTTCATGATAGTATGTCTACGATGTTACTTATATTTTGACAAATTGACCACGATTAGTTAGCAAGTATTTAATAATTAAAATATTAAAATATGAATCAGGCTGGCTATTACTATAAAAGCATTAAAAATGAGGTTTTGTAATGGTTTCAGCCCATAGTCACACACAACAAACTGTTTATCGCATTTTAGATGCTAATTTAGATCGCGCTCGTGAAGGATTGCGAATTATTGAAGAATGGTGTCGGTTTGGTTTAAATAATGCCCAGTTTTCAGGTATATGTAAACACTTGCGTCAGGAGTTGGGTACTTGGCATACGGCAGAAATCCGCGCAGCACGAGATACACCGGGTGATCCAGGAACGGATTTGAGTCATCCCCAAGAGGAACAACGGGCTGATATTACATCGCTATTACAGGCTAATTTTTGCCGGGTGCAGGAAGCGTTGCGCGTATTAGAAGAATATGGCAAGCTTTATCATGGGAATATGGGAGCGGCTTGTAAACAAATGCGTTATCAAGTTTATACCCTGGAAAGTAATTTGATGGGTTATCAGCGTCATCAGTTATTATGGCGATCGCATTTATATCTGGTAACATCTCCCGCAGATAATTTATTCGCAATTACCGAAGCGGCTCTTCAAGGTGGATTAACTCTGTTACAGTATCGGGAAAAGACCGCTGATGATTTAATCCGCTTAGAACGGGCGATAAGACTGCGTGAATTATGTCACCATTATGGGGCTTTATTCATTATTAATGATCGGGTAGATTTAGCTTTGGCTGTAGATGCTGATGGTGTCCATTTGGGACAACAGGATATACCCATTGCTGTAGCGCGTCAATTACTGGGACATCAGCGCATTATCGGACGCTCTACCACAAATCCCCAAGAAATGCAAGGGGCAATTGCCGAAGGTGCGGATTATATTGGTGTGGGGCCTGTGTATGAAACACCGACTAAAGTAGGTAAAGCCGCAGCGGGTTTAGAGTATGTGAAATATGTATCCCAAAATTGTCAGATTCCCTGGTTTGCAATTGGGGGAATAGATATGAGTAATCTTAATGATGTGACGAAGGCAGGGGCGCAACGGGTAGCTGTAGTGCGATCGCTCATCGAATCAGATCAACCTACTCTAGCAACTCAGTATTTTCTCTCCCAACTGCACAGAATTAAATAGAAAAGAAGAAAAATCGGATTAAACTATGAAATCAATTTCAGGAAAAAATTTTGCTATGCTGTAGGTTAAAAGATATTTAACCGATAATTTATTTATTATGCCTTCACCATTTCCAGGAATGAACCCCTACTTAGAAAATCCTGAACTCTGGCCAGAAGTACATCATTGGATTCTGACATTACTAGCTGAGTCATTGATACCACAGTTGCGACCAAAATACAGAGTAGCAGTAGAAAAAAGAGTTTATCATGATACTGATCGCAACTCTGTTTTAATTGGTATTCCTGATGTGGCGATCGCCCGTTCTTTAAAACCTACAACTCAGAAATCATCTAACATTGCTGTAGTTTCTCCACCTGTTAAACCCGTAACAGTAAATATCCCCATACCAGAAGAAATTAGAGAAACTTATTTAGAAGTGAGAGAAGTTGCTACAGGTGAAGTGATCACAGTAATTGAATTGCTATCACCTAAAAATAAACGTCAAGGAGAAGGAAGAAAAGCATATCAAACTAAACGATTGCAAATATTAGGAAGTTCTACACATTTAGTCGAAATAGATTTATTACGTGCTGGTGAATCTATGCCCATATTAGATAATAATATTAAATCAGATTATCAAATTTTAGTTAGTCGTAGTCAATTACGACCTAGAGCAGAATTATATCCTTTTAATTTATCAGAAGCAATTCCCGCCTTTTTCTTACCTCTACAAAAAGAAGATATAGAACCCTTAGTAGATTTACAAAATGTGATTCAGGATTTATTTGATCGTGCTGGTTTAGATTTAGCAATAGATTATAATTCCGAACCAGTTCCCCCAATTCAAGAAACTGATTTGATTTGGGTAAATGAGTTATTAAAAGAGCAAGATTTATAGTCTAAATTCATACCAACTCTGGTGACTAGAAATCGCAGCTACATAAACAAAATCCACACTTCAAGAAGGGATTGGGGGAATGTGCAACGGGTAGCTGTAGTGCTGTTAAAAGAATAGTAGCTATATCCATGACTAAAACTTTTTAAAATTTGTTTGCTATTCCAAAAATACGAAATTCCCCATTGATGAGTTTTGTAAGAACTTTTGTGAAACAGCGATAGCGAAACGCTGCTACAAGCAGTCCGCAACGTGGTATAATCTCGTGATATAATCTTCAGTCAGACTTAGATTTATAGGGAATTTATGGAATCTATAACACTCGTAGCTGTTGTAACTGCTATTGTCACTATAGCCAGTAAACCATTAGAGAAAATTGGCGAAAATATTGGTGATGTCATCTGGACACAAGTAGGGGAATTAATCACCAAGCTACGGGAAAAGAAGCTAGTACCGCGATTAATTAAGGTTGTTAACTCAACTGAAACCCAGCCATTAGATTATGGTCAAGCAGTGTTAGAACTCACCGCAGCAGCCAAGAAAGACCCGGAAATTGCTAAAGCTGTGTTAGATGTGGAAACAGCAGTTAATAATAATCATTCGGAAACTGCTAAGGAAATTAAAGCGAAAGCAGAAGAAATTAAAAATCAGGATTCAGTTATTAAAAATTATAATTTTAGCAAATTCGCAGAAGAAATTAAGGGAGATAAAAACGTATTTATACAGAGTAACGAGGGTGAAGTTAATATTACGTGACTACAGTCGCCCAATGGGGAGATTGGGATAAAGTCAACTCCCATTAATTGGCCGGAAGTATGCCAGAAAATGCTACAAAAACAGCAAGATCAACAACGATTAAGACGACAAATCACCGAATTAAAACACGAAATAGAAATCTTTGTCCCATTAGGCTTAATTCAACCCAAACCCTCACGACGTAAGGAAGAAACACCCTTTCCCGATGCGGCTGAGGGTATGCAGCAATATGAATTAAAAACAGAAGAAATTACCAAACAATACGAATATCAGCAATTTATTGATGAAGTCATAGGCCAGCAAACCAAAAATTTAGCAATTATTGGAGAACCAGGGGCAGGAAAAACCACTTGGTTAAGCAAAATTGCCGAATATTTAGCAGATAATCCTGATTATTCTAGCCCTATTTGTATTAGTCTCAGTCGCTTAGACAATAGAATCCTAAAAGACTATTTACTGCATACTTGGCTAGAAGAGGCTTTAGAATTTATTCCCTCCCAAATTACGGTTACACCCGCTTTAGTGGCAGATTTTCAGCAACAGTTTAAGCATAAGCGAGTGTGGTTGCTGTTGGATGGGGTGGATGAGATGAAAACCACCGCAAACTCACCTTTATCCCAACTCAATAGCCTATTAGAAGGATGGGTAACTTGGACTAGGGTAATTCTCACCTGTCGTCTCAATGTTTGGCAACCTAACCCCATAGCTAATTTTGACTACTATCGCACTCTGGCTTTTAGTGATGTCCAGGTGGGAAATTTTATTCAGCAGTGGTATGAAAAAGCGGAAAAACCGGAGTTAGGGGAACAGTTACAGCAAAAGTTAACCGCACCCCAACACAGCCGCATTTTTGATTTAGTCAAAAACCCTTTGCGGTTGGCAATATTGTGTCAGAGTTGGTATTTTTTGCAAGGGGAATTACCGGAAACTAAAGCGAATTTGTATCAGCGTTTTGTGGATGCAACTTATGAATGGAAAAAAGGGGAATTTGTCACCACAGCAGCGCAAAGACAACAGTTAAATCAGGCTTTGGGAAATTTGGCGTTGAGGATGATTGATAAACAAATCAGTCTCAAGGAGTCTGTGATTAAAGATGTCATGAGTTTAGAGGAGTTTGAGTTAGCAGAAAAGTTAGGTTGGTTAAATTGGGTTTATCGTGATCAAAAAACTGATGAAAGGGTTTATGCTTTCTTTCACCTGAGTTTTGCAGAATATTTTGCAGCTTGTGTGATTGATGATTGGGATTATTTTTTACCTAGAAATCATGTAGATAAACCTGTTGAGGGTAAGAAATATCGCATTTTTGAGAATGAGTGGAATGAGGTGTTTTTGTTGTGGATGGGAAGAAAAAATATTGATGATAAAAAAGAAGAATTTATTCGAGTATTAGTAAATTTTGCAGATGGTGTAAATGATTTTTATGGTGATCAGGCTTTATTCAAAACGTGTATAGCCATTGCTGAGTTTAAAATTCGTTCCCTTGCTGATGAAATTATAGAGCAAATTATCAAATGTGGATTTGGTTATTTTGATATTGGAAAACAGAGATGGATAACTTTTATTGATCCTATTCCAGAAGATGCCAGAAAAACTTTATCATTGACTGATACAGAAAGAGTAATTCCGGCTTTAATCTTCCTCCTCCAAGACAGTCGGTGTGAAGATAGCCATATAAGTGTTGCTGAGAGTTTAGGAAAGATAGCAGTAGGGAATGAACAGGCTATCACTGCTTTAATCTCCCTTCTTCATGAAACTAAGACTAAGGATGAATATACCTGTGGGAGAGTTGCTGGGATTTTAGGAAAGATAGATGTAGGGAATGAACAGGCTATCACTACTTTAATATCCCTTCTTCATGACACTCAGGATGAATATACCCGTGGGAGAGTTGCTGGAATTTTAGAAAAGATAGCAGTAGGAAATGAACAGGCTATCACTGCTTTAATCTTCCTTCTTCATGACACTCAGGATAGAGATATCCGTTGGAGTGTTGCTGATATTTTCAGAGAGATAGCAGTAGGGAATGAACAGGTGATCGCTACTTTAATCTCCCTTCTTCATGATACTCAGACTGAATATACCCGTAGGAGAGTTGCTAATATTTTAGGAAAGATAGCAGTAGGAAATGAACAGGCTATCGCTGCTTTAATCTCCCTTCTTAATCCCACTCAGGATGAATATA